>JBDSLD010000347.1:0-7455 GCA_039916545.1 Ferruginibacter sp. | reverse complement strand
AAACTGACAAAATTCCGGATGCTTAAGTGGCAATGTCTGACTAATTTTCATTAAAATCCTGCCATGTCATTTTTTTAAGCACAAAGCATGACAACTATTCTTTTAACATGGCTTTGGTATGAAATTGGCGTACCTTCGCTGCCCGGCGAAAATACTCGGGTATCTATTCAATTAATCAAAAATCAATACAATTATGGCTAAGAAGTTAAACATTACGCCCTTGCATGACAGGGTGATTGTGCAACCTGCTGCTGCAGAAGAAAAAACCAAAGGCGGCATTATTATTCCTGATACCGCAAAAGAAAAACCACAGCGTGGAACAGTGTTGGCTGCAGGCCCTGGTAAAAAGGACGAACCTGTAACGGTTAAGAATGGCGATACTGTATTATATGGTAAATACGCCGGTACTGAAATAACGATAGAAGGTATCGAGTACCTGATCATGAGAGAAAGCGATATCCTGGCAATTGTATAATCATTATTCAGCAATATGAAAATGCAAAAAATGCATTTTCAAACTTTACTTTTAAATTTTCAAATTAATTTTTTATGGCAAAAATGATATATTTTGATATTGAGGCCCGGAACAAAATGAAGAAGGGCGTTGATACATTGGCAAATGCAGTAAAAGTAACACTTGGACCTAAAGGTCGTAATGTAGTTATTGAAAAGAAATTCGGTGCACCACAGGTTACAAAGGATGGTGTAACGGTTGCTAAAGAAATTGAACTGGAAGACCCGATTGAAAACATGGGCGCACAAATGGTGAAAGAAGTTGCTTCTAAAACTGGCGATATTGCTGGTGATGGTACAACAACGGCTACCGTATTGGCCCAGGCTATCATCTCTGAAGGTTTAAAAAATGTCGCTGCCGGCGCAAATCCAATGGATTTGAAACGCGGTATTGACAAAGCTGTTGGTGCAGTTATCAATCATTTGAAACAACAATCATTGGAAGTTGGTAACAATAGCAGGCAGATCGAACAGGTCGCTACTGTTTCCGCTAATAATGATCCTGCTATCGGCAAATTGATCGCTGAAGCAATGACAAAAGTTGGTAAAGAAGGTGTTATTACAGTTGAAGAAGCTAAAGGAACTGATACTACTGTTGAAGTAGTAGAAGGTATGCAGTTTGACCGTGGTTACCTGTCTGCTTACTTCGTTACGAACAGTGAAAAAATGGAAGCTGAATTGCAGAATCCATATATCCTGATTTATGACAAAAAGATTTCTGCTATGAAAGACATTCTTCATATCCTGGAGAAAGTTGCTCAAAGTGGTCGTCCTTTAATGATCATTGCTGAAGACCTTGATGGTGAAGCACTGGCTACCCTGGTTGTAAACAAATTACGCGGTACCATCAAAGTTGCTGCAGTAAAAGCACCTGGCTTTGGTGACAGGAGAAAAGAAATGTTACAGGATATCGCTATCCTTACAGCAGGTATCGTTGTTAGCGAAGAACAAGGTTACAAATTAGAAAATGCAGACCTCAGTTATTTAGGTTCAGCAGCTTCTATTTTAATTGATAAAGACAACACTACAATTGTAGGTGGTAAAGGTAAAAAGGCTGATATCGTTGCAAGAGTAAACCAAATCAAAGCACAGGTAGAAGTTACTACTTCTGATTATGATAAGGAAAAATTGCAGGAGCGTTTGGCTAAATTAAGCGGTGGTGTTGCTGTATTGTACATCGGTGCAGCTACGGAAGTAGAAATGAAAGAAAAGAAGGACCGTGTTGATGATGCTTTACATGCTACAAGAGCAGCTGTTGAAGAAGGTATCGTGCCAGGTGGTGGCGTTGCTTTCATCCGCGCTATTTCTTCATTGGATAAACTGAAAGGTATTAATGAAGATGAAACAACCGGTATCCAGATCATCCGCCGTGCAATTGAAGAACCACTTCGCCAGATCGTTATCAATAGCGGTATCGAAGGAAGTATCGTTGTACAGAAGATCAAAGAAGGGGAAGGTGATTTCGGCTTTAACGCTCGTACAGAAGTGTATGAAAAAATGTTTAAAGCTGGTGTGATCGATCCAACTAAGGTTACCCGTATCGCACTGGAAAATGCAGCGTCAATCGCAGGTATGTTGTTAACAACAGAATGTGTGATCGCCGACAGGCCAAAAGAAGAAGTAGCGCATAACCATGGCGGTGCTCCTGACATGGGTGGAATGGGATACTAATTTAGTAGCCGTTGATCCACTGATCGTAAAAAATAAAGAAAGGTCCCTCTTGCTCATTGCAGGAGGGACCTTTTTTTGTAGCTACTGCAATTAATCGGTCTCTGTTATTTATTTATTATGGAACGAAACGTGGAATATATTCAGCAATAACGTTCCGTAATTTCCAGGTGCAGGGTATTAAATATTAACAAGAATTTTATTGCGCTCAGGTCCGGTCTTTTCCCGCAATAAATAATGCCTTGCCCCAATAAAAAGATTTGGTACGATTTTTTATAAACATGATTACACGATCTTTGATTCTAAATTAAAAAACTATGCTACAAAATATATCACGTAACAGGAAAGCTACCGGGTTAATATTGATTGGATTAGCCGCCTATGCTTTTTACAGGTATTCGAAAATGACAGAAGAAGAAAAAGATGAACTGGTAGATACAATAACGTCGACTGGTAAAAATATTTTCAATAAGATAATACAGGCCAACTCAGCTAATGACACGCCTGGTACAGAGGATGCAAGCTATACGAACGAACCTGCCTGATATTGCTTCAATTATTCATAGCGGATTAACCCTTTAGCTTGAAGTATTATTGATTTTTTTGATTTTCAGATAGTACCTGGATGTCTTGTCCACGCTCCCACAGGTGGAAGGATTACACCAGCGGCGTTTATTATTTTTCGTCGTATCCAGGAAAATCCAGCCGCAACGGGGGCACTCTTTTATACGGTGGGCATCTTCGTGTAGAAGCAGGTCATGCGACTCTTTTAAAATAATATACACTGGCAATAGAAGTTCTGTTGCATTATCTGATGGTACATAGACAGCGCCATTTTTTCTTTTAACCCAGGTATGTATTAAAAGTGCATCGTGCAGCACGGAATTATAACCATTTAAAACAGCAGCAGGTATTTCTTTAACAGCAACTCCTGAAAAAAGCTGGTACAGTAAATAACGTATTTCTTTCAGCTTGTTAAAAGCTTCTCCTGTTTTTTCCAGGTGTAACCTTGAGTAACTTTCCAAACCTTCCAACACTTTCCTGGGTAACAGGTTAACTTTCCGGCACCATTCCAATACGTCTTTGTAACTATCAAGATATTCGTGAAGATTTTCCCCCTTCCAGGCATACACCGTGTTGATAAAATGGAAGGGCAGCGCCCCGCCATCCAGCGGAAGTGTTTTAAGTGATCTTTCTTTTTGCATGTGTTTCAAAGTTAATAATTATTACCAGTAAAAACAATTTTGCCAGTATGAATTAAATACTTACATTTACACCGGCTATAGTATTATAGCTGGTAGTAATTATAAATAACTAACAATGGATAAAAAGCAGCACCCGGTATTGATATTACTGGCCTTCCTTGCCATCTATATTATTTGGGGAACTACCTACGTGGCTATTTTATTTGGGCTTGAAGGGTTTCCTCCTTTTTTATTATCGGGGATGCGTTTTAGTATTGCCGGAATTTTATTGCTTGGCTGGTGCCTGCTTAAAAAGCAAAAATTTCCTACACATAAGGATCTCAAAATAACCATTATCAGTGGCATAGTTATGCTGGTCGGTGGGTCTGGCCTCGTAGCCTGGGCAGAACAATACATTGCTTCAGGTCATGCAGCAATCATCACTGCTACGGAACCATTTATGTTCCTGTTGCTGGATAAAAAAAGGCGTTCTTTTTATTTTTCTCAAAAAGGAATTATTGCAGGGCTGATCCTTGGTTTTATTGGTATCATTATTTTTTTTGCTTTTGCCCGTAATGCAGATCAAAAGGAAATAACTATTCATCTAAAAGTAGCCGGTATGCTGGTGTTGTTCACCAGTGCGCTGTTGTGGGTGATCGGATCATTGTATTCTAAAAGAAAAAGAGAAGTGCCTGTCTCAAATACGATCACCACTGCGATACAATTGATAGCAGCCGGTATTTTTAGTTTGTTGTTAAGTTTTTCAACAGGGGAGGGCAATTCATTTTCATTCAATGAAGTAAGCCTAAAAGCCTGGGGCGGTTTGTTTTATTTGACATTGCTGGGGTCAGTAGTAGCTTATCTTGCATTTACCTGGCTGCTTACCGTAAGACCTGCTGCGCAAGTGAGTACACACACCTATGTAAATCCTGTGATCGCCATACTGACTGGCTGGTGGATCGCCAATGAACACATCGTACTTATCCAGGTATTGGCGTTAGGGATCATACTTGCTGGTGTACTACTGACCAATAAGAGCACGGAACATAAAATATGATTTAGTCTTGCAGTGTAATATTTCGCTTTAAAAGTGAATCGCAGAAAAATAGACCCATAAGATAAAAAGTATTTGCAACGGCACCCTAAACCACAAATAACCGATACCATTTCCATCCCTGGTTCCTTTTTGATAGTCGATTTGCCGGATCGCGGCATTGATATTGGCAGGAAGTAACAACAGGAAAAATAATATAAGAAACCAACCCGTTAAGGTCTTAGTTGCAGGAACAAGCAATCCTGCCGCAGCAATTATTTCAAGCAGACCAGTGATATAAACTACCGCTTTTTTAAAAGGAATAAATCCGGGTAGCATCATGACCATTCCTTTCGTGAAAAAAAAATGGCCTATGGCGGTAAACACCAGCATTACTGCCATGGCAATGCGGGCCGATAATTCGACCTCATAATTACCTGTTATGATCCGGGTAACAAATACTGCGATAACAAAGGATCCGGTTAATATGATCAGGGGTTTCATTGAATGAGTTTTTGCAAAGATCGTTGGACAATAAATAAATGGGTTGGAATCTATCTTTATTACTGACAAGCTCGTTGCGGTCATAATCCCTGTTCAGTTGTGATAAAATCTTTCGAGCCTTCCGGGCCTGTAATTTCCAGCCAGGCTTCTTCTTTATCTCCGCTGATGGACAGGTGAAAATTAAAAAAATCACAGCATGTCCTTTCAGTTTTAATAAAGTCAGTCAGCTCGTCAAGCATTTTGTCTGTTCCTAAAAATTTAAATGCAAAGCCGTTTTCAAGTTCTTTTTTTGCGATGATGTTTTTTTGCAAAATTGCAATAATGGTCTTCTTCCGTTCCTGAAGTTCCGGGTTTGTAAGTTTGCACGAAAGTCCGCCTGCCGCAACACCGGTTTTTGCGGTGTCCGGGAAAGCTTTACTGTTTTTATGATCCGCCACCATTTTATATGCTTTGAATGTTGCAGTTAGTTTTTTCTATAGAATAATTAATCGCTTTCTAAAATTTCGAAATTAAGCCTTCACTTTTTTGTCTTTGTTTTTTATCTTTTTTGCCTGTTCAAGGTTGTACGATACCCGGAATTTTACAATTTCTGTTACCAGGTCGAATGGGAATGATGTATCTATTGGAAGTTGTACTGATCCCTTAGCGCCCTGGTAATGGGACAGGTCGTCTTTAAATGCTTCAATCCCGGACGGAGTGGGGTAGAACCCGATATGTTGTTTATAAGCTGCAAAGTAGACCAGCATACCATTTAGTTTATATGCCGGCATATTATAACTGATCAGTTCTTCAGCCTGTGGCGCCGCTTTTTTAATTGTTTTTCGCAATTTTTCCAAAATGGCTTTTGTAATCGCAGGAAAGGTGGCGAGATACTCGTCCACGGTGGTAAATTTTGTCGATGGAGATTTCATATTGCCTGTTTAAATGAATTAGCTTAATAACCCGTTCGTCAATAGAAAATTGCAATGCCTGATCAAATGGAATACGTCCTCGCAAAAATATTATAAGAAATTAAAAATGGAGATGTGCAAAGACGACAAAGAAAGAGAGTTTTGCGACAAGCAGGCAGGTAATTCACAAGGGGTTAATCAGGATATGTTTTTTTTCTACCGAAGCAATGATGAAATAAAATTTATTCGCCACCTACGATCTCACCATAATCAATTACCAACTCTTCACCGGACTGGATATCTCTGATCGCTTCAAAAAATTCACCGTCGTTTATAGAAATGACATTCGGCGTTTCTGAATGATTGAGGAAATTGACAAGGTCCATTTTTTTAAAGCCATATTCCGGTACGAAATAATTTTCATCATCATACAAGCAATAAGTTTCGATGAGTCGTTTGGAAGATGCAGGCAATAGGTCAATTTCGGTGCGTGGTATCGTTAACCATTCTTCCCCGTTCGTTTTAGCAGCGGAAAACATATTCCGGCATCCTTTGGGGATATCGCGAATGGCAAAAACACCAATCCCTTCGATGGGAGAGGGCCTGATCATTACATAGGTATTACCCTTTAACTCGGCTAATAATTCATCCTTCGTCATGCAATGGTAAAATCACAATATTTGATCAGGAATTTGAAACCAGTTCATTTTTATGTACCTGTTCTACATCAGGCTTTGATTCGTCGGTCAATTTAACCCTGCCGCGATCTTTTCTTACCACCCTGGAAAACAATGATATTTCCTTATCAAACAGGAAACGGAAAAATAATTTTGTCCACGAGGTATGATAAAACAACGTATTATAAAAAGTTGGAGCGCCTTCTCTTATCTGTGGCAGCCTGTTCCAGGGAACAGAAGGGAAATCGTGGTGCTCATTGTGAAATCCTACATTAAAAGCAACGGTATTAAGCGGCCCATAATAACTATAGGTTTCCTGCTCTCCATGTGTTAAATAATGTTCCTGTATCCACCGGGCACCCAGCGGATGCAATCCCACTGAAAAGAAAAAACTCAGGACCAAAAATCCAAGCGCTTTGGGTCCAAGGAAAAATATAACCAGCACGATAAATACGATCTGGACAAACCAGTTCAACGCCACCCAGCTATCAAAAGGCTTGATCTCTTTTAACCGGTTTATCCTAAACACCTGGAACACCGGGTAAAACAACAGCCAGATAATTTTCCCGATAAAATAATTATTGATCAGTTTTGCTTCCCATTTATTTGGCAGATCCGCATCCAGTTCATGTATTCCCTGGAAGGAATGGTGCTTGATATGGTACCTTTCAAATGATACGGAGCTGGGAAATAGTTGTGGTACATTAGCGAGTATACCAGCCAGCCGGTTGGCTGTCGGTTTTTTAAATAGCAATCTGTGCGCACATTCATGAATCATCACAAATAAAGCGTGGTCTGCAAAAGCTCCCAATAAATAGGCTGCTCCGATGACCAACCACCAGGATTGAGCTGAAAGCAGCCAGGCCATTACTACCTGGAAAGCAACCAGGCCGATGATAGCAAAGATGGTCAAGGGATTTTTGCCGATCAGTTTCCTTATATGAGGATGTTTTTTTAAGATTTCTTTAGTTCTAACGCGGTGTGGT
>JBDSLD010000346.1:0-2534 GCA_039916545.1 Ferruginibacter sp. | reverse complement strand
AATTAAACCTGGAAAGTATTGGCTTTGAACCGAAAGCGCTGATCAGTCGTGCGATGCAGGTGCTAAGGCATAAGGCGGAAGAAAAAGGATTGAGTATTACCGATTCTACCTGCGACACGGAACTGTCTCCTGTACTAATCGGCGACCCGTACCGGCTCAACCAGGTGCTGCTTAACCTTATCAGCAATGCCATTAAATTTACAGAGAAAGGTTGCGTTGATCTGTCCTGCTCAGTGGTGAAGGATACAACTGTAATGCAAACGATTTTGATAGAGGTAAAAGATACCGGTATCGGTATGGATGAATTGTTTGTCAACAATTTATTTGAAAAATTTGCGCAGGAAGATGTTTCCGTAACGAGGCAGTACGGGGGAACCGGTTTAGGGATGAGCATCAGCAAGGACCTGGTGGAACTGATGGGAGGTGAAATAATTGTCAGGAGTAAAAAGGGCACAGGTACGAGTGTGTCTTTTAAAGTAGAATTTGCCAAAGGTAGAACAGACGACCTGCCATCCAAGGCGACGTTCTCTATCAATATAAATAAAAATATGCTGGCCAATAAAAAAATATTGGTCGTGGATGACAACAAGATGAACCGGCTGGTGGCAAAAACCATTCTTCATAATTATGGTGCCATTACCACAGAAGCGGTCAATGGCAGGGAGGCCATCGACTTATTACAACAATATGAAATTGACCTCGTGTTGATGGATATACAAATGCCGGTGATGGGCGGGATGGAAGCCACTAAAATTATCAGGGACGAGATCAGCGGATCGTTGCCGATCATCGCTTTAACTGCCAATGCGATCAAAGGAGATAATGAAAAATGTATTGATGGAGGAATGAACGCTTATCTTTCAAAACCATTTAAGGAAGAGGACTTGTTGAAGATGGTTTCGTTCTGGCTGGAGGAAGGGAAAGCCTCGCCGGCCACTAAAGATGTCAATGGTGAAGTATCACAGGGAAAGCTGTATGACCTGTCGACCATACGCACCATTAGCCGTGGCAATGAAATTTTTGTGGTCAAAATGGTAAATATGTTCATTGAACATACGCCCGCGCAGGTAGTAGAAATGGAAGCAAAATACCATGACGGAGATTACAAAGGCATGGGCGCCATTGCGCATAAAATAAAGCCAGGTATCGATAACATGGGTATTGTTTCGCTGAAGGAAACGATTCGTGCAATTGAAAGGATCGGCAAAGATGGTATGGATATTGACCTCGTACCCGACCTTCTGCAAAAAGTTTCAAAGGACCTGGGCCAGGTAATCGATGCTTTAAAAGTTGAGTTTGAAGTAATGGCGATTGAATAGCGGAAAAATATTGCAAATTTATATAAGTCATAAGTTGATTGAACAGGAACCGAAGTAATTTCGGTTCTTTGTGTTTTAAAGCAGGGTCGGGCAGGAGAACTATATTGATACCATAGATAACCTAAAACACACCTAAATGAAAAATGCCGGTTATTTTATCATTGCAGGGTTTGTTCTTTCAATTGGCTGCAACAATTCGCAACAGCAACATTTGGAAAATGCAATTGCCGGCACGTTCCGGTTTGAGCCGGTGAAAGATTGGCCAGGACTGGCGAATGAATATAAATTAGGCAATCCAACCGGCATCGGTATCGATACGGGTCAAAACATTTTTGTTTTTCACCGTGCCGGGAGAGAATGGCCCTTGCTGATGCCAATGCCAAAATCTTTTATAACCGGCAAGACTATTTTCATGCTTGAAAGGCAAACCGGTAAACTTCTAAACAGTTGGGGAGATGGTATTTTTATTATGCCGCACGGATTAACGGTGGATCGTGATAACAATGTTTGGGTTACCGATGTGGGCCTGCACCAGGTATTTAAATTCAGTCATGAAGGCGCTTTGCTTATGAAGCTTGGTGAAGCGGGTGTTGCGGGTAAAGACGCCTTACATTTTAATTTGCCGACAGATGTTGCGGTAGCGCCGGATGGATCTTTTTATGTAAGTGATGGTTACGGCAACAGCCGCGTAATGAAGTTTTCTCCATCAGGGAAGTACCTGCTTGAATGGGGAAAAAAGGGGAGCGGTCCCGGCGAATTTAATATACCACATGCGATCGACCTGGATAAAAAGGGAAATGTTTATGTAGCCGACAGGGAGAACAGCCGCATCCAGTCCTTTGATACTACGGGCCATTTTATAAAAGAATGGAAGAAAAAAGACTTTGGCAAAATCTATTCCGTCGCAATAGGCAGGATAAACAGCAGCCTTACTGCGGTTGATTACAATACAGGTTTTTTTAATCCAAAAGGTTCAGATATCATGGTCCTTGATTCGGCTGCAAATCTATTGACCCGGTTCGGGAGAAGTGGCATAAATGAGACCTCGGTTTGCAGGTACCATGATATTGCCATTGATAATGAAGAGAGTATTTATGTCGGCGATATTCTTGGCAACACGATCCGGAAATTTCATAAAGTGACTGTGCCTTAAGGTTGTATATTTTACTTAGTGTTTGCAAGAAAACGCTGAAAACCTTTACAGACAATGGATTG
>JBDSLD010000345.1:0-12983 GCA_039916545.1 Ferruginibacter sp. | reverse complement strand
CGGTCCGCCAGCTGGCGGATAACCGGAACGCTGCTGTTTTTGCTTCTTTGAAAAAACAGGCTGCGCATTTTTTCAATTCCGATTTCATCGGAACCGAACCAACGAAAGGCAGCTAACCCGCTTACTGATGTAGCAAATCAAATAGTGGCCACAATTAAATGCCTTTTATTAAACAGATCAGTAATATTTTATTTTAGGCCATTTCTTTAGTCTCAAATTAATAATATTCAACAAGAAAAATCTCCACAATCCATTGTTTATAAAGGTTTTCATAGTTTTCTTACAAACACTAATTAAATTAGTTATACATCAAAAAGTACTTTCTGTTGCGAAAGTGATAGTAAAAAACCTCCGGGATTTAATAAAAGTTTTCTTGCAGACGCTGACCAGGCATGTTCCTGAATGCTCAAAGAGGTAAACCATTGAACTGCTTTATTTTTAAAAAGATAGGTTTTCCCTTCTTAAGCTTTTATATTTTTCGCCAGCTTTTGTGCCTTTAGCGCTAACTCCGTTGCCAAAAAACAATGCTCCTGCGACATGGCAGTTTGTGTACGGTTTATGATATCATCTATTAATCGTTCTCCATAAGGAAGCGGTAGATTTGCGCAATTAAAATACCTTGTTTCTTTCTGGTCCACGAGAAAGAGGTGGTTATCGCCTTCGCGTCCCGCAATATCGATATTTTTCCGGATCTCAATATAACCATCAGTACCCAGGATGGTGATCCGGTCATCGCCCCAGGATGCAAGACCGGCGGGACTAAACCAGTCTACGCGCAGATAGCCGGTGGCTCCATTACCCGTTATAATGGCATCGCCAAAATCCTGGAACGCGGGGTATTCCGGGTGGTGAAAATTGCCTGCCTGCGCCACTAAAATTTTAGGAGACGTGGAGCCGGTAAAAAACAAAAATTCATCTGCCTGGTGGGAGCCAATATCATTAATAATGCCACCAAAACGGTTAACATCAAAGAACCAGCCGGGGCGGGTTGTTGGATTCATACGGTGGGGTGCAACGGCCAATGTCTGAATTACTTTACCTATGGCGCCTGCCTTAACCAATTCTCCCGCTCTCAATGTTGCCGGGTTTTCTAACCTGCCGTACACAATGGAATATATTCGCCCGGTCTGCTGCTGTATTTTGCGTACTTCACTAAGTTGCTTTAGGGTGGTAACGCCCGGCTTATCTACCATAAAATCTTTGCCATGCAACATGGCTGCAATGCCGATGGAGGCCCGCTCATCGGGAATGGCGGCACTGACAATTAATTGAATGGAGTTGTCTTCCAATATCGCTTGATCGCTTTGTGCAACCTTTGCCTGGGGATATCGTTTGATAAAGTCGGCGATAAGATCCGCTTCTATGGCATAGAAGGAAACAAATACGCCGCCGCCTTTTATTACCCTATCCACCAGCGAATAAATGTGGACGTGATTAATGCCGATAACGGCGAATTTAATTCGGGGTGGTATTTCCTTCATAGATGCTATTTCGCTGCTGGCTTGCCCGATAACAGTCGAGCGTACCTTTTTCGGGAAGGCAGATAGCATTGCCATCCCGCCTAAAGTATTGGTGGCATTTTTAATAAAGAGGCGGCGATTGGTTGGTGTTTTTTTCATCTCCCGTGTAATTCTATTTGTTATTTCTGCAAATTAAAACAGGTTGTTATTTAATCCTGCTACGTCCAATAATTTTAGGGTTGCCCCCTGTTTACGCATTATTGTACCACCAGCCTGTTCCGCTAAAAATAGTCAATAATTACCCTTTGCATAAATAGCATGAGGCTTTCCTTAGGCTTTCAGCCAGCGGTCAAACCAATTGAATGCTTCCGTTTGCATATCTCCATCAAATTTATGCAGGCCGGGGTAATACGAGCACTTAAAATGATCTGCCGCTCCGGCTTTGGTAAAGATCTCCGTTAAGATCTTTTCGGCTTTTTGCATTTCAGGCAATGTGTACAGCTGGTCTTCACTGTCATTTAAAACAAGGGTAGCCAGCGGTACGCGCAAACCCATGATCTCCGGAAAATCCAGCTCGTTGGGAAGCACAGGCACGTAAACCATCCAGGTGTGTGTGAAAGATTTATTCAACAAAAAATCGC
The DNA here is from genome assembly GCA_039916545.1 of Ferruginibacter sp. Taxonomy (GTDB): domain Bacteria; phylum Bacteroidota; class Bacteroidia; order Chitinophagales; family Chitinophagaceae; genus Ferruginibacter. Next base: position 10,882 of record JBDSLD010000345.1, on the reverse strand, counting down.
TCCAGGTGGTGGTAAAGCCAACATTTACCGCGCATTTAATTCTTGGGTCCAGTCCTGCCATGAAAGTTGTCCTTAAGCCACCGCCGGATAGCCCTCCGCAACCAACCCTGGCGGGATCAACATCAGGACGTGCACACAATATATCAAGCGCTTTTTTGTCTTCGGCAAAGAAGACGCCTGGCCAGGTGGTTCCTGCACAGAACAAAGATTTGGCCATGATGTGTTCGTGTTCACTGGCCCAGGTGTTATAAGCTGCAATGCTCTCCTTATCGGTAAAACTTCCATCGCTTACACCATTTCTTAACCGGGTGGGTACATCCTGCAGCATTACCCTTCTGCTGCCAAAAGTAAACGCGTCCGAAACCATTACAATGTAGCCACGTTTGGCGACCTCATTTGCCCAGGCGTGCCCGGTGTAATAATGCTCCTGATGATCTTTCATCACCGGATGCTGGTTATCAGACGTTTTGGTGATTTTATGGTAACCAAAGTATTTGTTGGCAGCATGGTCGTGAAACCCCAGTATGGCGGGTAGTTTTCCTTTTGCATTGACCGGTTTGAGTACAATGGCTTCTGTTGGCCTTCCGTAGGGGAGTTGCCAGCTTATTTCTTCTATTTGCAGCCCATCATAGGTGTATTGTTTGTGTATGGTCACCTTAGGCAACCCTCCAATTTCGGGAATAGCCAGGCGCTCGGTTAGCCGTTGCTTTGCCGCTTTGCGCCAGGATTCTACATTTGTAAATTCCGGCCGCCGAAAAGACAAGGACGGCAGCTTATTTTGATTCAGCGCGTTGGCCCATGGCCCGTACAGTCCGATAATACTTAAATCTTTTTCATCTTCCATCGCCTCATCAAAATTGGGCATAACATTTTTATTTACACTGTTAGCAAGGGTGCTTAAAGGCAATATACTGCCCTGGGCAATACCAAGGCTGCTAAGGCCGGCTATTTTTAAAAACTCTCTCCGTTTTGACATGATACGTTTTTTTTAAAAGTTTATACCGGCTTGTTATATTTTGGCCAGGATGATAAATTGATATGCTGACTAACTTTAAAACCATTTGCTCAATTGAGTGCTGTTCTTTGACATCTTAGGATGATTACTTATTAAAGTTCCAGAGAAAAGATAAAATGAAAAAAATCATAGGTGCTGTAAATCACAAATCATGCTGCGCAGAAAAACTTTTACGAAACAACTATTTTTCCTTTTAATCAACCGTTCTTTTCCTGTTGATTTTCGCCTGGCAGGATGCTGACCGGTCTTTTATTTTCGTCAATAGCAACAAAACTGAATGTTCCGGATATAGCTTGTTGCCTTGTGTCTGAATACATTTCTTCGATAAAAATTTCCACTGAAACCTTCAGGCTGGTATTGCCTACATGAACCACCCTGGCGACCAGTTCAATGATAGTTCCGGCAGGTATTGGCCGGGTAAAGTCGATCCGGTCAGACGAAACTGTCACCACTTTTTTCCGGCTAAACCGGGTTGCAGTTATAAAAGCAACTTCATCCATCAATTGCATGGCCATTCCGCCAAACATGGTTTCGTGATGGTTGGTGCTGTCAGGAAATATGGCTTTAAAAATGTTTGTTCTTGATTTTTCTATTCTTTCCTGGATGATCATAATATAAAAGGTATTTGCAATTAACGACTTTTATTTCATTTCATTTCATTAAATTTTATTTTCGAAATCTTTTTTTTATCTTAATCAGCTTTCGTAACATTGTAATTACTACAATTAAACTTCTAAATATTAAAATGGATGTATAAATACTTACTTTCTTGTTTGCGGGCACTGCTCCCGGGGTTGTTTTTTTTGTCATCGGTAACGGCCCAGCAAGCTTCTGTAACAGAAACGAATGAAACAATGAAGACCTATCCCTTTTCTGATCCGAATCCTGTTCCGGTGTTGGGCATTAATAAAAAGGTGGCGCCTTTTTACCCCTACTTTGTTTTTGATGGATATACTGATAAGGCTACCAGGCAGGATTGGAAAATAGTTAAACTGGAAAACCCTTTTATTACGGTGACTGTATTGCCCGGTGTAGGTGGTAAAGTGATGGGTGCGGTGGAGAAGGCAACCAATAACGAGTTTGTTTACCTTAATCATGTAATGAAATTTCGTGCCATAGGTATTCGGGGACCGTGGACGAGCGGCGGAATTGAACATAATTTTGGTCTTGACCTTGGCCATGCACCCTGGGCGGCCGCCGCTGTAGATTATATACTGAAAACCAATGATGATGGGAGTGTAAGCTGTATCGTGGGCGGTCTTGACCTCGCCTCCCGGTCAGAATGGCGCGTTGATATCCGGTTGCCCAAAGACAAAGCTTATTTTCAAACCAATGCGCTGTGGTATAATCCCACGCCTTTGCACCACGCTTATTTATCATGGGAGAATGCCGCCTTTAAAGCTGCGGACGATTTACAGTTTTACTTCCCGGGAAACAATCACATCGGCCACGACGGGCTTGCTTCGGCCTGGCCCATTGATGACAAAGGACGCAACCTTGCTGTTTACAAGAATAATAATTTCGGTGACAGCAAATCATACCATGTGGTAGGCAACTACCGCAACTGGTTTGGCGGCTATTGGCACGATAAAAAATTTGGCTTTGGGCATTGGGCGCCTTATGCAGATGCTCCCGGAAAAAAATTATGGATCTGGTCCTTATCACGCGAAGGAGCCATCTGGGAAAACCTGTTGACCGACAATGACGGTCAGTATGTTGAAGCGCAATCCGGTGTAACGCTTAACCAGGCCGCCGAGCGCAGTGGCTACCATAGTCCGTTCACCCAACTTTCGTTGCGGCCGATGTATGCTGAAACAAAAAATGAATACTGGTTCCCGGTAAAAAATACCGGGGGAATGGCCGATGCAACTCCTTTCGGAACACTCAATGTGGAAGCGGATGGCGATAGTTTAAAAATCGCTATCAGTCCAAATGTATCCATTGCAGATAGTTTAGTGGTAACCTTTAACAATAAACCAGCTTATACAGCCTACCTCCGGTTGCGGCCAATGGAGTTATATCAAAAAAGCATTGTGTTGCAGGGCCTGAAAATAAAAGATGTCAGGGTGAGCTTTGGAAAAGATAAACTTCTTTTTGCGGACAAGGAGTCGGACATCAACAGGCCGGTTGTTGCCTCTTCAACTGACCAGGCATATAGCTCCGGCCAGCGATTTTTCAGAATGGCAGAGGATCAAAATTCCATGCGGAATTATAAGCAGGCGCTCAATCTTTACCAGCAGTGCCTGTTGCTGGAACCTACCCATACCGAAGCCCTTTGCCGCGTAGCTGAATATTATTTTAGAAGTGGCCAGTATGAGCAAGGTATTGGGTATGCCCGCAAAGTGCTTGAATACAATAGCTACGATGGCGGGGCCAATTTCATTTACGGCAATTTACTGCTCAGGCAGGGAAAGCTAACTGAAGCGGAAGAAGCTTTTAGCATGGCGACCCGTACGTTGGAGTATCGCTCTGCGGCTTATGCTCATATTGCCGGCGTACAAATGCAGCAAAACAATTTTGAAGGGGTAGTTGAAAATGCGAAGCGATCTATACAATACAATGGTAATAACCTGCTGTCTTATCAACGCCTTGCTACAGCTTACAGAAAGCTACAAGATTTTGGCAGCGCCGATAGTGTGCTGAATGTATTATTGAACATCGACCCATTGTGTCATTATGCACGTTTTGAACAATATCTTTTACATCCGGGTGAACCTTCCCTTGCTGAGTTTAACGGCATGATAAAAAATGAACTCCCACACGAAACATATTTAGAGCTGGCGCTTACTTACGCCAACCAGGGATTAGATAGTGAAGCCATAAAAGTATTGGAGCAGGCGCCTGCGTATCCTACGGTTTATTATTGGCTCGCCTGGCTAAAAAGAAATAATTCTCCAAATGAAAGCCTGGCGTATTTACAAAAGGCCGTCGCCTTATCGCCCGCGTTTGTATTTCCTTTCAGGTTAGAAACTATCCCGGTGCTTACCTGGGCGCAGCAGGAAATGCCTTCCTGGAAAACAACCTATTACCTGGGCCTGGTTTATTGGAACAACTTACAGCCGGATAAGGCAAAACAATTATTTGAGCAATGTGGCGATACACCTGATTTTGCGCCTTTTTATTTGACAAGAGGCGCATTGTTACAGGGCGACTCCGCTAAAAATGACTACGCAGGCCACGACTTTGAAAGGGCCATGCAACTGCAGCCGGCGGAGTGGCGTACCTGGCATTATCGCACCGAATACCTGGTTGATAAAGGTTTATTTGAACAGGGGTACATCAACGCTGCAGCGGCTTACAAAAAGTTTAAAGAAAATGCGATTGTGTCTATGGATTATGCAAAGTCGCTGTTGAACACCGACCGGTTAAATGAATGCGTGAATGTGCTTAACAAAACATTGGTGCTACCGCAGGAAGGCGCGCAGGAAGGCCATGCATTGTACGAATTAGCCAATCTTTCGCTCGCCTTGAAAAAGGTAGAACAAAAGAAATACCAGCAGGCAACCAGGTATTTGGACGATGCCAGGAAATGGCCCGAAAACCTGGGCTCTGGAAGTCCTTACAATCCGGATACCCGCCTGCATGATTTTATTGCGGCATTTTGTGAAACGAAGCTGGGCAAGATGAGCGAAGCAAAAAATTACTACCAAAAAATAACCAGCTATTCCATTGATAAAGAAAATTGGATAGGCGGAAGAAATTATGTTGACAATTATATTTCTGTATTGGTTTTAAACAGGAATGGAAAGAAGGATGAACTAAAACAAGTGATGGCTGGATGGAAAACTGAACAGGATTCTTTACACAACTGGAGCATTTCACCAGGTTCTGCAGGAACTGCATTTAAATGGGTACTTGCCAGTTATGATAACGATAGGGAAACTGCGGAGAAACTTCAAAAAGAATTGGCATCTCCCGCTAACGTAAACAGGTTTAAGCTCTTAATGAAAGCGCTGGCGGTTTGTAAATAAGCAATCAAATCCGTGGGGGCAACGCACATTAATATGTCAGTCCAGCCTGACACACATACGCATTCACAAAAATACATTCAATGAAAAATATCAGCCTGGTTGTATGTTTGATAATTTTTTCTATTGTCGGCAAAGCCCAACTGGTCATTGGTTCTTTTGAAAAAGAAAGTGACCTGGAAAACATAACCACCACCGATGGGGCAAGCATTCGCCGGTCAAGCGACTTTCCCGCTCTCGGTGGCTATTCGTTACAAACCAGTTTTGCAAAAAATGGCGGGTCAGTAATTTTACACAACCTGGGTTCTGCCAACTTTTTCCGTGATGTTGCCGACCAGGATGCTTTTACCAACACTTTGCTGCTTTTCTTTTGGGCCACATCGCCTTCCGATGTAACCGTTCTTATCAGAGACTCCACGGGGAAAAGCTCAGGCAAACAGTTTGTGCTGAAAGCCGGGGCAAACCATCTTCAAATATCATTGGCTGATGTGGCTAACGTGGACCTCGGGCATGTACAATCAATTGAAATTACAACCAACAGGGAAGCTACTTTTTATGTGGATTATATTGCGCTCGATACTTACCAGCCAGTATTGGCAGCGCGCGGGCGCTGGGATGTGCCGTATTCTGCTGCTGTTGAAACCAACCATATTCCCTGGGCAACACCTTTGGCAGCGGGCACCATAAGAAGTTATTCTATCTCACCTGTATTTGATGGCAGGGGAATAATAGAACTGGGTGAGCGTCTTGACCTTGATTATAAAGTTGCTTCTCTTGGTAGAAGATCATCTGAAAACCGATGGGGTTTTGGCGACTTTTATCATCGCCGCAACCCGTCAGGCTATGATGTGGCCAATCCAAACAGTCTTGCCTTCAATTACATTGCTGATGATTTGCTTTACAGTGCCGAGTTTGATGTGATCATCTGGCCCGGTTTATTTAAATGGGAAGATTACCCGGTACAGATAAGAGAAGCCATTTTAACGAGAGTGAAAAACGGTACCGGTTTATTACTGATCTATCCTAAAAGCGATAATCTAAGCGACAGCGGCTTATGGGCGGTTTCCCCGCTACGTAACGCATCACTGGCTGTTTCAAAGAAAATGGTAAAGGCCGAACAGGAGGGAGATAATAGCAAAAGCATTTGGCCACTTCTTGATGTTACAAAATGGTCGGTGGTTAAGCCGCACTTTATTACAAGAGGCATCGCCCTGGAAGCGTTTCCGGCGGGGCACATTGGAGTTGTGCCTATGCGGGGGCAAAAAGACCAGGTGTTATTACAGACAGCACAGGGTAACCCTGTGCTTGCAACCGGTACTTATGGCAAAGGGCGCGTGGTGGCAATGTCGTATGCAGAAAGAGGCTTGATCCCGTCTATTGATGATCCCTGGCAAAAAGATAAGGAACTGGCTTACTGGGAGTACATGTGGTCGATGGTGGCAAGGGCAACTGTATGGGCGGCAAGGAAGGAACCGGTGGCTTACATCACCAATGTGGCGCAAACAACAGGAGGCTTAACAGTACAGTTTCACGCAATAACTGCCAGGGCATCCCTTACAATGCAAATCGTTGACGATTTCAACAGGGTAAAACAGGATACCACCCTTGTTTTGTCGCCCGGGCAGCAGAATATAAATATTGGTTTAAATTCAATGATCTCTGGCGGAAAGTATATCGCCAACCTGCAACTGAAGGGGGATAAGGGGGTATACGACTGGTATTCGCTTGCCTTCGCTACCCGCCAGGCTGCTACAATCACTGCCGTGGCAATTCAAAAAGCAGAGATACCCGTAGGAGAAAATGTAACGGCAACGGTTACCCTAAAAACTGCCAACCAGCTTTCGGGGATCTTACAGGCACGTCTTTTTGATAACTATGGACGATTGGCCGACAGCGCAACCTATCCAGTTCAATTAAAAGGGGAGAAAAAATTGTCCGTGCAATTTAAGTCGGCCAACGTGTTGAGCCATTTGGGAAAAATGGATTTTGTTTTAATGGTTGATGGCAGGGAAGCCGATCATAAGGTAAAGGAACTGTTCTTTTTGCAGCCCAGGAAATGGGATGATTATGATGTAACGATGTATCATTTTGGCCCAAACCCTTTACCAGGTACATGGGACGCTATCGATCAGCAATTAAAAAAGATACAGGTAACAACACTTGCTGCCTATACCGTAGAAAACAGTAAACATGCCAACTATAAAGTGCAGGCCCAAACCAGGATCAATGGCGTTGAGTCGCCTGATAAGGGGCCTGACCTGGATTATTACAATGCCATGAAGAAGAAGTACCTGGAAACAGGCGATAAAAAATTACTGGTTAGAAAATATGGATTAAATGATTCGGTATACCTCAAATCTGTAAAAGAAGATTTGAAAAAAAAGGTGGCCGTATGGAAGAAGTTTTCACCCTCGGCTTACTATGTGTATGAAGAACCTTCCATTACACGGTATGATGACGCACTTGATCTTGATTTTTCCAATACCACGCTAACGGCTATGCGCAAATGGCTGACAGGGCAATACGGCAGTTTGCAGGCGCTTAACCAGCAATGGGGTACATCATTTACTTCCTGGGCCGCCGTGGTGCCGGATGATTCGAAGGAAGCAAAAAAAAGAGGGAACACTTCTTCATGGGCCGATCACCGCAGCTTTATGGAAAAAACCTGGGCAGCGCAGTTTAAGTATGTGCAGGACGCGCTGAATGAATTTGACCCGGGAGGGCTTGTGCAACTCTCGGGTACACAAGCTGCCGGTGCGCACAACGGTTACGACTATAGCCAGATTGATAAATATGTGGGACAGATGAACCCGTACGACATCGGCAACCAACTCGAATATCACCGCAACTTTAATCCTGCTGTAAAAATATCGGGACAAGGCGGTTACGGTGCATTGGGCAAGGGCGTTTTGTTTGATTTTTATAAACATGCTTTCGTGAATGAAACAGCGGGCGCTTATATATTTTGGCAACAATCCGTATTAAATCCTGACTTGCAGATATGCGCCAGTGGAAATTATTTAAAAGAAGCGCTTTATGAAATGAAGGAAAAAGGTATTGGCAGGCTTATCAGCAACTTTCAACCGGATAACGAAAATAAAATTGCTATACATTACTCTTACCCGAGCATACATGCTGCCTGGATTGCAGATGGTGAAATTAAAATGGGTAATGAGCAAACAAGTAAAACCCTGGAGCAATTCAGAAGCAACCTGGATGGCTGGGTAAAAGTGCTGCACGACGCAGGAGTGGGTTTTGATTTTATGGCTTACAGCAGCATTGAAAACAACGACCTGGTTACAAAGGGATATAAGATTTTAGTACTTCCAATGAGCATTGCGTTAAGCGATAAAGAGGTCAAACAAATTCAGGAGTTTGTACAGCAGGGCGGAACCGTTGTTGCAGATGCACTGCCTGGCGTTATGGATGGCCATACCAGGTACAGAAATGTCCAGGCACTCGCTGAAGTATTTGGAATAAAAGCACAGGGTTTTTCCAGGGAGGACCTTATTACCCCTTCATTTGATGTTAGATTGACCCCGTTGGACGGCAAAGCCAACAGTAAAGAAAATAACAGGCCAATCCTGCTCAGCCATCGTTTTGGCAAGGGCAAAGCCTTTTTATTAAATTATTTTTTAAACAAATACCCTGGTGAAAAGTTAACTAAAACCAACGCTTCCTCGCTTAGTAAAATCCGGCAGGTCTTAACCGAAGCAGGTGTCACCTCCGGGGTGGAGATCACTACTACTTCCCGAAGCCTTGCCAGTGGTATTACAAAATATGCGTTTGCAGAAAATGGGGGATCTGGAAAATTGCTGGGATTGCTGCCTGATGAGAACCTGGCGGATACTGTTGTCACATTAAATTTAACGGAAAGCTATCACCTGTACAATGTTCGAAACAGTACTTATTTAGGGGAAGGTAAAAATTTCAAACTCTCCCTTTCACCTGGCGTGCCAATGCTTTTTGGTATGCTGAAAGGTACGGTCAATGGCTTGAACGCCGTTGGGCCAACGGCTGTACGTCGTGGCGATAAAGTTGTTATTCAAATAAATTGTACGGGAGACAAGTTGCTGCAGTTGCAGTCTGTTGCGGCGATAGCTATCTATGATCCCAAAGGAGAATTGATGGAGGTTTATTCAGGAAACTGCAGCATAAATGCGAGCCATGGCGAGTTTAGTTTTTCTACGGCTTTCAATGATGAAGTTGGTGACTGGACAATTAAAGTGAAAGAGGTAATGACGGGTGTCGGTAAAGAGATTAAAGTTACGGTTCAATAATGGTGGCTGATCAGTAGTCTGAAAAGGGATGCTTTTCAGATTTTCGCTGCACACAATTTTATCATTGTAGGTTTTAAATTGCCGTATTAAACTTTAGTAGAAAAAAGCATTAGAATAATCAAACCTTATTGCCTTATTAATTTAAAGTATGGTATCAATAAGGTAGTAAGGCAGGTGTTTTTAAATGTGGAAATATCTACTAAGGTTCAATGAAATAAAAGAAGAGGGGATTTCTATACAAAAAGATAGCGCCTGCACGTATGAGCAAAGGACAATTTAAATGCACCTGCTTTAAAAAGGGAACTACCGGATACGAAGACAGTTGCAGGCTTACGCGATAATTACTTTTATACCTGCGCTTTCAAGGCGCTTTTTATCTTCTTCCGGTATGCCGGCATCGGTAACAACAATATCTATCGCTGATATGGGGGCTATAAAAGCAAAACTTCTTTTATGAAACTTACTGGAGTCTGTTACCACAATTACCTGCTTTGCAATTGAGATCATTACGCGGTTTAAATGTGCCTCTTCCACATTGGGAGTAGATAAACCAAAAGTTGTATTAAAGCCATCAACAGCGAGAAACAGCTTGTCGCAAAAATAATTTTTAAAACTTTCTTCCGCAGTAGTTCCAACCAGGGATATCGAATTCTTCCTTAAAAAACCTCCCGGAACAATCACGTTTATGTGCTCCTGTTCAACAAGTTTATTGGCAATGTTAAGCGCATTGGTTATGACGGTCAGGGATTCAATATCTGAAAGATTATTATTGATCTCCATGGTTGTTGTACCGGAGTCCAGGATAATGGTGTCGCCACTCTCTATCAGTGCTGCTGCCGCCTTTCCAATCTTAACCTTTTCCTGGTAATGAAGTTTATTTTTTTCCGACAAGCTGATTTCCGCACCTACACGTTCTGCTTTCATCGCTCCACCGCGGGCACGTACAAGCATATTTTTTTTCTCCAGCCAATTGAGGTCGTTCCGTATGGTTACCTCGCTCACCCCAAGGTTTTTACTAAGTGAAGTGACATCTAATTGTCCTTCTGCATCTAACTTTTCAATTATGAGCGTACGGCGTTCAACTGTTGTGATCCTTTTTTTGACCTCCATGGGTAAATGGCTTTAGCACTATGAAATTACAGTAAAAATAATAAAATGAAAATTTATTAAGCAATATAAGTTCATTTTACTTTCGTTTCAGGTGAAAGTTAGTACTGGCTTGCATTTTTAACTACCAAATAGTCAGTTTTTTGAAACATCGGGCAAGGGTTTAGTTATAATTTTTCTTATTTTTCTTTTGTAATCTTTCGAAATATAAAAAAAATCTTCAAAATCTTACGAAAATATTTTTTTAATTTATCTTTCTACATATCTTTGGGAAGATCCTTTTTGCGACATTCATTCAAATCCACCAAAACTACAATTATGAGTAAAAAGCTAACGCTACCAAGTTTGATTACGTGCGGAACGTATGCTAAAATCCGGCACAATCCATTTTTCATTTTCTTATTTCTTACTTTCCTTGTTGCGGCAAATTTTGCAACGGCGCAAAACGCATCGAAGTCGACAACCCCCGTTAAAGGTGTTGTTACTGACAAAGGTTCCGGGCAATCGCTTGC
>JBDSLD010000344.1:0-10800 GCA_039916545.1 Ferruginibacter sp. | reverse complement strand
GGCGAGCCAGGCCAGTCCGAAATATTATGGCACCGATCCCGTCGGAACGTTGTCAGCCAATACGATCGGCACTTACAATCTTTTAAACCTGGCAGTCGCCAAATCTGTTGAAAAATTTCTGTACTTCAGCAGCAGCGAGGTTTACGGCACGGTTGCCAGCAGTGATAACATCGGGGAAAATGTATATGGGGCAATAGATCCCACCCAAGTTCGTTCCTGTTATGCGGAAAGCAAAAGAATGGGCGAAACAATGTGCGTATCCTTCGCTTCGCAATATAAGATCCCGGTAAGTACAGTAAGGCCTTTTCATACTTACGGCCCGGGATTGAGCTTTGATGACGGAAGAGTATTTGCTGATTTTGTTGCTAACATTGTAAGAGGGGAGAATATCGTGATGAGTAGTGACGGCAGTGCTGTCAGAAGTTTTTGTTACCTGGCGGATGCCACCGCCGGTTTTTTTACAGTGTTGTTAAAAGGGCAGAATGCTGCCTCCTATAATATCGGTAATCCGGCAACTTCTATATCTATCAGGGACCTTGCAAATTTGTTGGTAGATATGTACCCGCAAAAAAAATTAAAGGCTGTTTTTAAGGAAGTTGACAGCGCCGTTTATCTTCAAAGCAATGTTTCAAGGCTATGCCCTGCTATTGAAAAGGTAAAAGCCCTGGGCTGGGAACCACGCACCGGCTTGAGCGCCGGGTTTAAAAGGACAATAGATAGTTTCATTATATAAAAAAATAGTATGCTTCAGAAAACCAAAGAAGATTTTAAAAATGGGGTAATTAGTAAACCGAAGTTCATTGATGCCATGAGCAAGCAGCACCAGTTGCTTTTTGAATATGCGTTGTTGTTGCAGGAAACGGACATGTCTTCGATTGAAATTAAAAGCGATGGTGTTTTATTTACTACAAAAAATGACCAGATAAAGTTTTTTTGCCGGAAAGCGGATGAAAGAAGCGCACCTTTTGAAATTCTCAATTTTGAGGAATATGAATCCGAAGACGCTGACCTGTTGTATAAACTGATCAATAATGGGGATACTATATTTGATATCGGCGCTAATATCGGCTGGTATTCGATCGTGCTTTCAAAAAAATTTCCTTCCTCCCTGATACATTCTTTTGAACCGATACCGGCTACTTATGAAAGCCTTGTTACCAACATCGCACTGAATAATTGCAGCACGGTCAACAGTAACAATTTTGGCTTCTCTAATGAAGCCAAGACATTGAAATTTTATACATCACCTCATACTTCAGTAAGCAGTTCATCACAAAACCTTACGGACGATGCACAGGCAATTGAAACATCCTGCGAAGTGGTCACCCTGGACAGTTATGAACAGGATAAAAAAATCAGGATCGATGTAATTAAATGTGATGTGGAAGGAGCCGAATTATTTGTTTACCAGGGAGGCATACAAACGATCGAAAAATATAAGCCGATCGTTTTTACAGAGATGTTAAGAAAATGGTCTGCTAAATTTGGTTACCATCCCAATGATATAATTGCGTTGTTTACACAACAGGGTTACCAGTGTTTTTACAATGATGGCAACCACCAGTTAGCAGTGATAAAAGAAATTTCTGAAAGCACGACCAATACCAATTTCTTTTTTCTGCATACCGAAAAGCATGCACCTGTTATTAGTAAATTCCAAAGCAGGTAATAATTCAGGGAATACCGTTTCTGCCTATTTAAATCAACTATTGCAGAATAAATACCGGTAACTTTATTATTGCTTATACTTTAAAATCCTTGTATGAAAGTAGCTGATTTCATCGCCCTTTTTCTTGAGAAAAAAGGGGTCAAACATGTTTTTGAGTTATCGGGCGGTATGATAACGCATTTGCTTGATTCCTTAAATCAAAAAACGGCCATCAATATAATATCAATGCACCATGAGCAGGCAGCAGCCTTTGCTGCGGATGCTTCCGGAAGAATTACCGGCGTACCCGGGATAGCCATGGCTACCAGTGGACCGGGGGCCACGAACCTGCTTACCGGCATTGGAAGTTGTTATTTTGATTCATCCCCCGCAATTTTTATTACCGGGCAGGTCAACCGCCACGAACAGAAAGGAGACCGCCCCATCAGGCAGTTAGGTTTCCAGGAAACTGATATTGTTTCCATGGCAGCTCCCATTACAAAGGCCTGTTTTCTCATAAATAATCCCGAAGACATTCCCGCAATATTTGAACGCGCATTTGCCATTGCCACGGAAGGAAGGCCCGGTCCTGTATTGATCGACATACCGATGGATGTCCAGCGGTCGCAGATAGACGTTTCTGCCGAAGCACTGGAAACGCCTGCAAGTAATGATACAGCAGCTGGTTCAGGCCAGTTTGCTCAATTGATAGCTGATATCCGCCTGGCAAAACGCCCCGTGATATTAGCGGGCAGGGGCATTAAGTCAGCCTTCGCCACCTCTTTGTTATTAGAACTTGCAGAAAAATTAAATATACCCGTTGTCACCACGCTCCTGGCAGTGGATGCGATACCGTTCGATCACCCACTGCGGATTGGCTTTATCGGCAGTTATGGAAATCGTTGGGCGAACATTGCTTTCGGCGAATCTGATTTTATACTGGTGCTGGGCAGCAGGTTAGACATCCGGCAAACCGGCGCGGATACCCGTTTTTTTGAAAATAGGAAGATATACCATGTTGATTGCGTGGCAGGTGAGATTAACAACAGAATCAAGGGTTGCATTCCGATTGTACAGGATGTGACCTTGTTTATGAATAATTTTTTAACTGCCTGCAAAACCGAAACATTTACAAAAGTCCAGGACTGGTTTGATTACGTGGCTGATCTTAAAGACAAATGGCCGGATATCAAAGAATTGAACGTACTGGAAAACACCATCAATCCAAACATATTTGTTCATGCGCTGTCGACGGCGTCGTCTCCCGCAAAAGCCTACCTGGCGGATGTGGGCGCACACCAGATGTGGGCGGCGCAATCGCTCGAGTTAAACGAAACGCAATTGTTTTTAACCTCCGCGGGTATGGGCGCCATGGGCTTTGCCTTACCGGCAAGCATTGGTGCATCCCTGGCATTTGACAGGCAACCGGTGGTTGTTATTATCGGCGATGGCTGTATGCAATTGAATATCCAGGAACTTCAGACAATTGTACGCAACAAACTGCCGGTGAAAATAGTAGTGATGAATAATCAAAACCTGGGAATGATCCGGCAGTTCCAGGAAAGTTATTTCGAATCACGGTACCAATCAACTTACTGGGGCTATACGGCACCTGATTTTGAAAAAATAGCCATCGCTTACGGTATAAACGGCAAAACGATCAGCCGGCCCGAAGAAGTCGCCGCAGCGGTTGACTGGTTATGGAACGAAGAAAATAAAGCAGCGCCGGTTGTGCTGCAGGTGATGATCGATCCTCACACCAATACTTACCCGAAGATAGCTTTTGGAAAGCCGATCACTGAAATGGAACCGTTTGCTAAACCGATTGAGATGGAAGGCACCTGATCATTTTAAAAGGCTTTTAGCGTTGAACATCTTTTCATTTTTTTGATCCAATGAACAAGAGCTTTGGCACAAATATTTAAAGTAATATCAATTTAAAATAAATACTATTTTATGGGAATCATTAGTGCGCATTTGAATTTTTTAGCAAGAGAAAACAAAAATCATCCGATCACAGGAGATGTTTTGACACTGGGCCAGCAAGGGGTGCAGACAACCTTTGCCAATGCAAAAGAAATTATGGGATCGTATGGCCCCTTATCAGAATTGAAAAGTGATTTCGATACAAAACCGAAGATACCCGGATGGATAGGAACCGTGAAAGAAAAATTTACAAATGCACAGACTATATTCTCTCTCTTAGGTGCAAAAAATGTTTTTGTATGTGATTACTCTGATTATGAGAAACCTGATTTTACTTTCGATATGAACTATCCGGTGTCTGACGAGTATAAAGAGCGTTTCGATGTTGTATTTGACTCGGGTACACTGGAACACATCTTTGATATTTCAACTTCATTCAGAAATGTAGATTTTATGTTGAAACCGGGTGGTCAGATGATTATTTTTTCACCCGCTTCAAATATGATCGACCATGGTTTTTTTAGCTTTAACCCAACGTTGTTTCATGATTATTTTAAAAGCAGGGGATATAGTAATTTCCATTGTTACATCAGGGAATTTTCTCCCTTTTTTGTAAATACAAAAGGCAACGCTTACCAGTATCACAATGTCGGGGACCAATTGCCATTATTCTCTAAACATTCAATGGAGGTCATGTTTTTCGCAACAAAAGGGCCGACTACAAAAGTGGACGTTGAAAAGCCAATTCAAACCTTATATGCTGTTCAGTATAGTGGTGACACGCAGGCCAAAAGACAGAAATCAACACTGGGTTCCCTGGCGAAAAATCTTTATTCTTTTTTAAAGCCTGTTATGCCGGTAGTTATAGATAGGTTGCTTGTTAATAAGGCACGTAAAAAAAATGCATCAAATATTTCATTCATAGGAAAGTATTGATTTTTGTTCTGCATTTAATTGCAAACTGCCGCCAACAAATTAAAATAAACCACTGAAATATATTATATCTCACACTTATTCTTACCCGAATCAACATGAATCTTTAAAACATTCATGTTTGAGCGCATCCACGTTCCATCAAGCAGATGAAGGAGGTTGTTCAATAATATCCAGGGGAATACAATACCTATTTAATGGTTCGTATAAAAAAGATCGCTTCTAAATTTGGTTTTGATAAAGCCATTATGTTCACAAGTTCTACCAGTTTGCTGGCGGCTGTGGGAAATGTCATATCGGTTATTTTGGTGGTAAAATATTTAACAGGTGTTGAACAAGGCTTTTACTATACGTTTGGGAGCATCCTTGCCATCCAGATGTTTTTTGAGCTTGGTTTGAACAGTATCATAATCCAGTATGTAGCACACGAAGCCTCGAATTTAACATGGGCAAATGATCATGAACTCACAGGTGAATCCAAATATATATCACGGTTGTCATCACTTTTACATTTTAGCATAAAATGGTATGTGTGGTTTGGTTTAGTATTGCTTGCCACCTTGCTGGTTGTTGGATTTGTTTTTTTTGGCAGGTATGACAGATCAGTTGAAACTGTTAACTGGATGATCCCCTGGGCACTGCTTACAGTTGGAACAAGTGTCAACTTGATCTTTTCACCGGTAATTGCATTTTTGCAGGGTTTGGGAAAGGTCAAGGAAATGGCAAGAATACAATTGATCCTGCTCATCTTCAAATTATCAGTAATATGGGGTGGCCTTATTTTCGGTGGCAAACTTTATGTGTTGGGTCTGAGCAGTTGTATCGGGGTGATATTGTTAACGGTCATTATTTTTTTGACCGAGTATAAAGTGATATTTATAAATATCTGGAAAACAAAGATTGTTGAAAAGGTACATTACCGCAAAGAGATATTCCCCTATCAATGGAAAATCGCGATGACTTGGATTAGCGGCTATTTTATTTTTCAACTTTTCAATCCTGTATTGTTTGCAACAGAGGGCCCGGTGGTGGCAGGTCAGATGGGTATGACGCTGGCGGCGCTTAACGGGATAACAACGCTTTCGATTGCCTGGATAAGTACCAAAGTGCCTCTATTTTCTGGGCTGATCGCGCAGCAGGAATATACACGGCTGGATCATATTTTTAACAAAGCGCTTAAGCAATCTGCTTTGATAAATTTCGGTGCGCTGGCATTTATGTCCCTATTTATATTTTTGATCCGGTTCTTAAATATTGAAGTAAGTGGCAAGCCGTTTGGAAACCGGTTCCTTAATTACGTTCCAATGTTTTTTATGATGATCCCGGTATTCCTTAACCAGATCGTTGGCGGCTGGGCGATTTATTTACGATGCCATAAGCAGGAGCCATTTTTAATAATGTCAATAGCTACCGGTATCATGTGTTCATTGTCTACAGTAATACTGGGTAAGTATTTCGGCGTTATTGGAATTACAACGGGTTATTGTTTAATCGTTGTATCAACATTTCCATGGGGCTATTATATTTTTAAGACAAAAAAAGCGGCGTGGCATAAAGCCACACCGGTGATGGTGTAAATTAGAAAAGACTGCACAAACTTATTTCTTGGAAAACTCTATCGTTCTCTCAATTTGTATACCCACTTATAACCGGGCAGAATATTTGGAAGGCACCCTGCTTTCTATTGCACAGCAGAAAAGATTTCAGGAGACAACGGACATAGAAATCGTGGTCTCTGATAATTGCTCGTCTGACAATACAAAAGAGATTTGTTTAAAATATGTTGAGATGTATGGTGACAAGGTCCGGTATTACAGCAATGATAAAAATATAGAGGCGCATAATTTCGAAAAAGTTTTATCTTATGGAAGGGGAATATTTTTAAAGCTAAACAACGATACTTTATTACATCGTGATTTTAGTTTGGATAAAATAATAGCAGTAATAAATAGGCATATTATCAGTAAGGATATCATTTTCTTTTCCAATGGTACACTAAAAAACGTTGCACCTTTTCAATGCACAGACTTAGATTCTTTTGTGAAAAGAGTGTCTTTTTATTCCACCTGGATAGCTTGCTTTGGGATATGGAAAAAAGATTTTACTACCATTACAAATTTCAATACAATCCAGGAACTATACCTGGTAAATGATGTTTTATTCACGCTGGTAAATAAAAACGGATCGGTCCGTGTTGACGATTCCAAAATCTTTGATCCTGCCCTGCCCGCGGGAAAAGGCGGGTATAATATTTATAAAGTTTTTGGTACGAATTATTTAGGATTGTTGGAGGAGTATAGGCAAAGAAAACAAATATCCTGGCGTACGCTCTTTAATGAAAAGACAAGATTGTTCTTATATTTTTTACTTCCCTGGTCATTTAGACTATGGACAGTCAACAATCAATATTCATTTAATAAAAAGGGCGCCTTCGCGATATTATTCGGCAAGTATAAATTCCACCCGGTTTTATATTTAGGTATTGCCTATTTCTTTTTTAAAGTCGTAAAGTCTTATATTGTTAATCTCATAAAAAAATAAATTCATTTATAAAATGAATTTATTTTTTTATGAGCTTGTCCTATTCGATAAAACTTATTACAGATGCAGATAATTATCACCTGGTCAGAGTATAAAACAGCAAGAGATGATAAAGGAAGCAGGGATTAATTTGCTTATGTTTCTTGGTAGGTCATGGTCTTATGTATACTCTCATAAAACAAGCGGGAGGATTTTGTTATTAAAAAGAATTCTTTATTCCGGTTGGCTTTCCAGGGAATTCAAATCTTTTGGAAAAAAGTCGGTCATTCATCCAAAAGGCCTCTTGATCGGAGGCAAATATATCTCTATCGGTGATAAGTGTTCTATCGGTAAGAACACAGCTATTACTGCCTGGGATAAACATTATTCTGGAACGTTCACTCCGCAGATCATAATAGGCAATAATGTTTCAATAGGAAGTGACAGTCACATTACTGCAATTAACAAAATCGAAATTGGAAATAATGTACTTACTGGCAAGAAAGTGACTATTACCGATAATGGGCATGGGGACAACAGTTTGGAATCATTGTCCTTACCTCCGGCCTTCAGGCACTTATATTCCAGTGGGCCAGTAATTATAGGTGATGGCGTTTGGATCGGTGACAAAGTAACTATTTTGCCAAATGTTAGTATTGGAAAAAATGCGATCATTGGGGCTAATGCAGTAGTCACAAAAAATATACCAGCAAACTGTATAGCTGGCGGAATACCAGCTAGAATAATAAAAATAATGGAGTAAGTTACTATATGGAGCAAAAAAAAGCGAAGGTGATTGCATTTTATCTGCCGCAATTTCACCCGATACCAGAAAACGATGAGTGGTGGGGAAAGGGTTTTACAGAATGGACAAATGTAGCGAAGGCAAAGGCATTATTTAAGGGACATTCACAACCACACGTTCCAGCTGATCTGGGTTTTTATGATTTGAGGTTGCCCGAAGTAAAAGAGGCACAGGCGCAACTTGCCCGGGAGGCCGGCGTATCCGCGTTTTGCTACTGGCACTATTGGTTCGGCGAAGGAAAGCAGCTTTTAGAAAAACCCTTGCAGGATGTAATCAAAACAGGCGCCCCGGATTTTCCTTTTTGCCTTGCCTGGGCAAACCATTCCTGGCAAAAAAAAAATTGGAACAGTGCAGTCTCACGTCTGTCAAAAGAGTTATTGATTGAACAAAAATATCCGGGTAAAAAGGACATCGACGATCATTTTTATGCAATGTTGCCAATGTTCAGGGATAAAAGATATTACCGGTTACATGATAAATTGATTTTCGTAATATACAGCATGGAAGATATTCCCGAGCCCGATTATTTTATTGAGCGCTGGCAACAGCTGGCCCTTGAAAACAAATTGCCCGGTTTTTATTTTATTGGGCATACTATAAATAACGCAAACATAAATAGTCCGCTGTACCGAAAACTGGATGCTGTAAATTTGCACTTGTTGCACAATGCATTTAAGAATTCCAAATATCGCCGGTTACTTTCCTGGTTCTTTCACCGAACTTTAAATGTTATCCCGTATTCACAAGCGATGGATAAATGGGAAAATGAGCTATTGAAGAAGGATAGGATATATCCAACCATCTATCCCAACTGGGATACTACTCCACGAATCAGCGTGTTAGGCCCCGTACTTAAAGATCCGACACCAGCGTTGTTCAAAAAACATGTTGGCAGAATATTGAATTTAATCTCCCACAAAGCCGATGCAGACAAAGTCATTTTCCTGAAATCCTGGAACGAATGGGCGGAAGGCAATTACATGGAGCCGGATCTGGAATACGGCAAGGGGCATATCATGGCTTTAAAAGAAGCACTTGAACAGGCTGCACATCGCTAACCATTAATTAACAGCTGTTGGATACAGATTGCATATCAATCCTACAGCAAGATAACAAACCTCAAAAATAATATGATTGCGGCGGCAAAGCGGTTACAAGTAAAAACTGAATGTATTTTATTATACATTTTACGAGATGGTCATCACCGCAAAATTATTTGCTGATATTGTTAAAGGAATACTTGAAAAAAAATTTGCATGATAAGGTAGAACGTAGGGCTGACAGGAAGATCAATCTTTTAGTAGTAGGTCTATTTTTCCTGGTATGGTCAGTCAATGGGTTTTTCATCGGGGGGAATACAGTTAAGATGTTCTTGTTATTATCAGGGTTTGCATTAATAATAGCAACGTCGTTTAATTTCCTAAAGGATATTAAGTTTATCAAGTTTGTGGTCTTTACCCTGGTGATGCTGCTGTCTTTCTGGTTCATCGCTTACATACAAGACCAGTACACCTTGAAAACTTCTATCATTGTGTTTGATATGATTTGTTACCTGTTGTTACTGTGCGGGTATCTTATGGGGAGAAACATTCAACGTTTCGGAAAGCTCAATAACAGGGTTATCTTATTGCTTTCTGTATTAACAATATTAGGAGTGTTCATGTACGTGAAATTCCAATCTGTGCTGGAACTATCTGCGACGCAAACTAACCGTGCTGTGATCGAGGAAGGGGATGACAACGTAATTAATGTAATTGGCATAGCTTATACGAATGCCATTATTTTTTTTGTCCTCTATCATATCTTAACCACTTACAAACCAAGAGGCTGGCTGAGAACCACTGTTTTTTTTAGTATGATAGCAACGTTTTTTTTAATATTTTCAACCCAGTCCCGGGGTGCAATAATATATATTATTTTGATTTTGTTATTGGACAATTTTTACAGGTTTACTGCATTGAAAAATATTTTTAAAATTATACTTTCAGTAATATTTATCACATTCTTTACATTGGCACTATATATCCAGGTCATTGATTCATTTCCTGTTTTAGGCGACAAAATGGAAGGCGCGTTGAGCAGGTTTGCCAGTTTACAGAAACTCACCGATAATGTGCAGGCTGATCAGTCATCTTATGAACGAACACTGCTAATACAGGATTTCTATAGTAATATTGGGAGTATCATAGTATTTGGCCAACAAAAGTACACCCCTTATCCACATAACCAGTTTTTAGAGATCATTATGCGGTGGGGGATATTTTTTGGACTGCCAGTATTGATTTTTTCTGTTCTTAACTTTTTAAAGTCTCTTCAGATATTATTAAAAAGAATAACTTTTAGCCCGCTTTTGAATTTGATAGTACTGTTATTCTTATTTTCCTTCTTGCAGTCAATGAGCAGCATGTCGTTGGAAATGAACAGGATACTTTGGCTGGGCCTCGGGTTTTTGGCAGGTTTGCCGAGGTTGGTTACCTTAATCAAATTGAAGCAAACAAAATAATAATATTATGCATAAGAATTATTCAATAGTCTTTTTGTTGTTTTTTTGCATAAAGTTACAGGCGCAAAAAAACAACCCGTTTTATATTTATTACGACCCTCCGAGATATACCGACAGTTTGCAACAGATACTGGTAAAGCAAAAAAATTTTAAAACCTATACCATAATGGTCCAGGCTTTTATTGATCCGCAAAACAAGGGCGAGGTAGATAAGAAGACATTTATCAATAATATCAATAAGTTCTATCCTGATAGTCTAACCAGTGCAATTTTATGTCTTGACCTGGAAAATAAAGCCTATGATAATCTGAGAAGCTATAATAAAAAAAATAAATTTTTCAAAAATGCGGCAGCCATTTTTATCTGGATGGTAAAAACGGTGAAGACTATGCGACCGAACGTAAAAGTGGGAATATATGGTTTACCTTTGAGATTTTATTACTCACAATCGAAGGAGGCAGACTC
>JBDSLD010000343.1:0-10431 GCA_039916545.1 Ferruginibacter sp. | reverse complement strand
AAAAATCCCGCAAATAGCACAAATACCGAAAGGAACATATATTTCATAAGGAGAATTTAATATCAAATTTTTATACCTAAATATCAGTTGTTTTTTCTGCCCGGCAAATTTTGGGGTGGAATAACTTTTCACTTTGATCAATAACAACATACTCACTGATCCTTTAAACCAATACCCATTATTCAAAATAAAAGTGGTCGTGATTTACACATTTTGGATTGAAAGGTGCCCTGCAAAAAGGGCATGTATAGTTGCACCCCTTGTAAACCGCGATACTCATGTCTGTTAAACAGCTGCCACAAAGGATCGCCTTTTGATCAAATTCATTTTTTTTCCAGCGAACAGGCACATGATCCACTGCTTCCTGGTGACAATAATAACAGGGATAATATTCATCACAACATTTAAATTTTATAGCAATGATATCTTGCGGCGAATGATAATGAACACACCGGGTATGGTCATCAACAACTTGTCCCTTTACAATTATTTTACCGGTATTTTCCATTTTAAAAAAATTCGTATGCTATTAGTTCGCTACCAGTTGCAGGAACGAATAACGATCAGGCAGGCAGTTTGTTTAATGGATAGGAATTTTGTCGGATCAGGATTTGCTGAATTATAAAGTTTTTTGAAATATGATAATCCCAATCCTGCCAATTCGCAAATTTTGTAATGCTGATGCAGATTATTATTGTGCGCTGTATCATATGGATTCAGAAAAAAACTTATCTTCCTTCTTTTAAAATAATAATTTGAAATGAGCAAAATATCTATTCTTTTTATTTGTATTGTAGTGCTGGCCGCCTGTAATAATAATCCCGGATCAACAATTACTTCTATCAAATCCATCGATGTGAAATACCCTTCCTCAAAAAAAGACACGCTTGTAAAAGACAATTATTTTGGCACCACCGTTGCTGATCCTTATCGTTGGCTGGAAAACGATACCAGCGCCGAAACAGGCGATTGGGTAAAAGCTGAAAATGAGGTCACTGAAAATTATTTAAAACAGATTCCTTTCCGGGGCGCCATCAGCAAGCGCTATGAGCACCTATTTAATTATGAAAAATTTTCGGCTCCTACCAGGGAAGGAAATTACATTTATTATAGTAAAAACTCCGGCCTGCAAAACCAATCCGTGATGTACCGCGAAAGCGTGAATGGCGGTCCGGCCGAATTATTTTTAGATCCGAATACCTTTTCGAAAGATGGCACTACCTCGCTTTCAGGGATCAATTTTTCGAAAGACGGATCACTGGCCGCTTATAATATTTCCGAAGGTGGCAGCGACTGGCAAAAAATAATCATCATGGATGCGGCCACAAAAAAACAGGTGGGCGATACCATGGAAGATATCAAATTCGGCTCAGCAAGCTGGAAGGGAAATGATGGTTTTTTCTACAGCACATATGACCGTCCCAAACAAGGCAGCTTTTTAGCCGGGGTAACTGATTCTCATAAATTGTACTATCACAAACTGGGTACTTCACAAAAAGAAGACAAGCTTATTTACGGCGGTGTTTCAGCACCTAAACGCTATATTTTTGGCGGCGTTACCGAAGATGAAAAATGGCTCGTCATTTACGGCGCAAGCACCACTTACGGAAATGAATTGCATGTGCTCGACCTGACTAAGCCAGGATCCGCACCCCTGGCTATTATAACTGATATGAAGAACCAGCATTCGATCGTGGATGTGGACGATAATAATTTTTACATACAAACGGACAGGAATGCGCCTACCGGCAAACTCGTGGTGGTACCTATTTCCAATCCTGCTGAAACTAACTGGAAAACAATTATAGAAGCACGGCCCGAGGTGCTGAATGCCTCATCGGGTGGTGGCTATATTTTTTGTTCTTACTTAAAGGATGCGGTAAGTAAAATATATCAAAATGACAAGGCCGGCAAACAGATCCGTGAGATCGTATTACCTGGACTGGGCAGCGCCAATGGGTTTTCTGCAAAGAAAAATGACAAAGAGCTTTACTATGGATTTACTGCTTACACAACTCCTTACACTATTTACAAACTTAATATTGAAACGGGTAGTACAGTGTTGTACAAAAAGCCGGCGGTCGAATTCAATCCGGACGATTACGAATCAAGGCAGGTTTTTTACAATTTTAAAACCGGCGTGAAAATCCCGATGATCATCACCCATAAAAAAGGGCTTGTGCTCGATGGTAAAAACCCTTGCCTGCTTTACGGTTATGGTGGCTTCGGTGTAAGCCTCACCCCTTATTTCAGTACCTCCAATATTATTTTATTGGAAAATGGGGGTGTTTTCGCAGTGCCTAATATCCGGGGCGGGGGCGAATATGGAGAAGCCTGGCACGAGCAGGGGATCAAGACAAAAAAACAACATGTATTCGATGATTTTATTGCCGCCGCCCAGTACCTGGTTGATAATAAATATACTTCCAGGGAAATGCTGGCCATTGAAGGCGGAAGCAATGGCGGTTTGCTGGTTGGTGCCTGTATTACGCAGCAGCCCGGCATGTGCAAAGTCGCTTTCCCTGCGGTCGGCGTGCTGGATATGTTGCGGTACCATCAATTTACGGCGGGCGCCGGATGGGCTTACGATTATGGCACTTCTGAAGACAGCAAGGAAATGTTCGATTACCTCTATAAATATTCTCCCTTACACAATGTAAAGAAAGCGGCTTATCCTGCAACTATGATCTCTACGGCGGACCATGATGACCGCGTGGTACCTGCGCATTCATTTAAGTTTGCCGCCACGCTCCAGGAAAACCAAACCGGCACTAATCCAGTGCTTATTCGCATTGAAACAAAAGCGGGACATGGTGCGGGCAGAAGTACAAAGCAAACGATATCGGAGGAAACCGATAAATGGAGCTTTATGTTTTATAATATGGGCATCCAACCGAAATATTAACGCGTGGTTACCAGGTTGTAACACTCCAGGTTCTTTCAAAACTTCCGCCTTTGGGTAATGTGACGATGCCTTCCTTATCGTTTAAGATTTGATTCGCATTCACACTGTCAGCTATGCCACACCATGGCTCTATGCATACAAAATCGGCATCTTTGGCGGCCCAGATACCGAGGTAAGGAAATCCTTTGAAAGAAAAGGTGAGCCCTGCGGGATGCTTGTCTGACTTTAATTGTACCTCACCTGATCGAAGGTTTTTTAAGACAATGGCATCTTTGTAAAACAAGGATTTTGCCAACGGTAATTTTTCTGTATTATCAAGCAAGTCAAGGGGCGCTGTTTCAATTAAGCCATCGGCACTGATCGGCCAACGGCCTGCATTTTCTGCTTTATTAAATAATAAAAAGTAATCGGCATAAGCAAGTCCGCCGGCGATAGGTAATTTAAAAGCCGGGTGACCGCCTACAGAAAAATACATTGTGTCGTCTCCATCATTTTTGACAAGGTAAGTAACGGACAAGCTATTTTCCACGATGGCGTAAATGACAGAAAAGGTAAAATCAAAAGGATAAACGGGCAACGTTTGCTCATCACTCTTCAATTCAAAAGTGACTGATAAAGAAGCCTGTTCAATTACAGAAAATTCCTTTTCCCTTGCAAAACCATGCCTGCCGAGGGTATAACTTTTATCCTCAAAAAAATACTTATTTTCTTTTAGTGTTCCCACGACAGGAAATAATACCGGCGACTTCTTCCCCCAAAATTTTGCATCTCCGCTCCAGAGATATTCGAGGCCGGTTGTTTTATTAAAAATACTGTTAAGCTCAGCGCCTGCAGCGTTTATACTAACACGGAGCAGGTCATTTTCTATTGTGTACATAAGAATATTTTTTAATAATTAGTTATGCCTCATTTTCACCCGCGGTTAGGTCATTGAATGGACCGGCAGCATATATATTTTATAGTTTACATGAAACCAAATTACATTTTTTATTAATCAAAAAAGTTTTTACCCGCGTCCTGACAAAACTGGTATGACAAAAGGGATAACCTCCAAAATTTGTTAAAACAATGAGAATCTATATTACGTGGTTTAAAAACAATGTTAATACTAAACAGAATACCTTCTATGCAAATCCATTGGCATTGTTTTTTCGCAAATATCAGTTCACTAAATTAATTTTTTAAAATAAATAAATCATGACAAAAATTCTTAGATCCGTACGCCGGGGAATGTTCGTGGCAGTTGGCATTGCGGCAATGGCACTGCTTTTTTCGGCTTGTAAAAAATCACTTGATGTTGGTAATAATACACCTGTAGCTGGTTTAATGGCCTTTAACCTTGCGCCGGATAAACCAGCAATCGGCATTGCACTTTCGGGCAACAGTATTACTACTTCGCCGCTTAATTATACCAGTTACACAGGCATATACCTGAACATTTATCCTGGTAGCCGAAAGGTAGAAGCATTCAATTATGGCGCAGATACTTCTTTCGCAAGCACAACGCAAAATTTTGAAGTAAATAATTATTATTCAGCTTTTGCATTAGGTGCCAATGGGACTTACCGCACGGTTGTGGTAAATGATAACCTCGATAGCCTGTCAACAACAAGCGGGCAGGCATTCGTCCGTTACATTAATGCAATCCCCGATTCAAGCAAACCGGCAGTTACCATCACTGCCAGCGGAACAGATGTCAGCAATAACAATGCGTCATTTGGAGCGGTTTCAACATTTACCGGCATTAACCCCGGGGACATTATCGTAAAGGTTGCTAACGGAACAAACATATCGGCCAACCGCACCATTACATTGGAAAAAGGAAAAGTTTATACGATCCTGCTGGTGGGCCTTCCGGGCAATACTGATCCTGCCAAAGCCGTGCAGATCAAGTATATCACTAACGGTTCGGTACAGTAATTAATCTATTAATAAAAGATTGAGCTTCGGGGTATTCTCCGGAGCTTTTTTATTTTATAAATGGCAGAAATGCATTCCAATATTGACGAACGATTTTGATTGTTATTGGCAAACTAAATTATAGGCGGGTACAAGTAGGGGACCAGGCTTGCCCCTGCCCATTAAACACCGGGCAATCGAATTATGCGAAGTCATGTCTTGGCGCCGACAAGTGGCAGCCATGCACATTCAAATAACCAGTTGTTAAAAATTCCAATATTTAAATAATGTTTTTAACTTTTAGATAAATTTGAAGTCAATAACCGAAACAATTGTATGAAAATGTCAAAAAATACTTTCCGGCTATTGGCCGCTTTGGGTATCGTACTCATTTTATCTTCGGATACTTTCGCTCAAAACAGCCGCCGCCGTCATAGTAATTATTATGGTTACCATCCACGGGTATCAATCGGTATCGGGGTTCGTCCTCACTACAATTATCGGCCTGTGATGAGGCCCCGTATTTATTATCACCCTCCCTACAGGTTGCCTTATCGCTATCGTCATTACGGACCAGCGTTTGGTTTAAGGATCAATGTTTTGCCTTTTGGTTACAATCAATTTTTTATTGGTGGTAATCCTTACTATTATTATGATGGAATTTATTATCGCCCTTATTCGTCCGGCGGCTACACTGTAGCTGCACCCCCGCTTGGCGCAATGGTTAAACGTTTACCGCCAGGTGCTAAAGTATCTGTTATTGACGGACAAAAATACTATGTATTGGGTGGCACTTTTTACCAGGAAAGAATGTCTTCCGGTAATAAAATAAGATATGAAGTAGTCGGTACGGATGGCGTGTTAAACACTACCAATGCGGATGCAGATGATGAGGACAACGTGCAGGCTGCTCCTGCCGTCCAGGGCAACAATAACACTCCCGCGCCTGCTGACGGCTCTGTCGTGAACCAGTTGCCGGCGGGCAGTACGGCTGTTACTATCAGTCAGCAAAAATATTACGTATCCCCTGCGGGCGTTTATTACCAGGAAGTAGTAGATGTCAATAATAAAATAAGTTATAAAGTAGCAGGCTCTACTACATCAGGGACAAATCAAAATGCCGATTCAACCGGCACACAATAAAATGTAAGTAGCTGTAAAGTTAAATCATTCGTTATCCGTATCAAATAGCACAGGAGACCGGCAGTTAGTTACTGCTGATCTTCTTTTTTAATACGCTGGCCGCCCTGGTATAGCCGCCTTCGGACCCATCTACAAAATGTACATGGTCGTCATTCATGTTACGCACGTAACAAGACATGACAGATTCCTGGCTCACATACAAACCATATATTATTTCTCCATTTAATTCAAGTACATCGAGGGCGGTTTCCAGTAATTTTCTTTGCTGTGATGTACCCGCGATGACGGTATTGATCCTGCCGTCAATGATCAGCGTGTCGGACATTTCCACGAGTTGATCCAGGTAAAACTTACCTTTTTTTGTACGGAAATAAAAGTTGCCCAATAATCCCTGTACCCAGGCTTGTAAAAGATAAAACGGTTTAAACTTGCCGAGCTTGGTACGCATCTCCATCCTGATCTTTGCAAGTGTGGTCCTCAATTTAAGTTTTGATGCAGATATGGGTCGCCTGGTTTGCTGTGCACCATATATATCATCCAGCCAATCAATCACTTTTTTAAATACAAGCGCCTGGCTTCCCGGCTCGCGGGCAATTACGAGCAGGCTGACGACTTCGTAATTATTCTCAGGCGGTTTGATTTTATCCCAGCGGCATTCCATACCAGTCAGGTCAAGACTTTCATCGCTTGTTGCTGAATGACTAAAAATATAATCTTCGCCTTTTATGATTTTTTCCGCGTAAGCCAACCCATCTCCTATCAATACGGGGATTGAAAATACTGTTGAAGTTTTAAATTTGCTGATCTTAAGTTCGTGGTCCTGCTGGTAGATATCAGCGATCTTCACGTTGCCCACCCGCAGGGAAAGCTTGTTGTGCTGAAGCGTATTTTGCTGATGGATCAACAGGGCCTGTAAAGTCGTTTCTATTATTAACGGGGGTATGATAAAAGTAGCGCCGTCACCACCGAAAAAAAAGGGCACGGAAAGATTGGCGGCGTATGCAATATTCAGCACTGCAACAATACTGCCGGTTGCCACCAGGTTCACTGTTTCATGCAGGCCCTGTTGAATCGCCAGTGTTGAATTTCTGATGTCGGTAATTACCACGTACCAATTATCGGGCACTTTATAAAAGAGATGTTCCTCCGTTAAAAGTTCGCTTAGCGGAATTTCATTTACCGGTAACCTTGAATAGAAAAGATCATTATTTGTTACAGGCATATTTACAACAGGTATTTACTAATAATATTGCTGAACGTAAAAATTAAAGATATGCTTTTTGCAGAACCCGTTCTTAAAGGCGCCTAAAACAAGGACCGGCGCGTTCCTGCACAAGTTGATGTACGCCAGGAAAATAAATTTTGATACGCAAGTTTTGTATTTGTAATTTTTTTTGCAATCTTTGCAATCTTCAATTTACGAATTATGAAATTCTTTTAAGGACCCGTCTGTACGGATGCTCCTACTTATTCAACTACTTGCTCAGCGGTACGCCTGCTGATTTGCTTTCTATATTACTGATTTTATAAAAGAATTTCAATGACTACTTATCAAATTACATCTAATCGTATATCATCAATTATTTCACTGATACGCCAATCGCTGAATGGCGAACAGCAGGATTATACTACCGGCAGTATACGCAGGGCAGTTATTTTACTGGCCATACCCATGATGCTTGAAATGTGCATGGAAAGCGTTTTCGCAGTAGTGGATATTTATTTTGTGAGCCACTTAGGCAAGCACGCTACGTCCACTGTTGGACTGACCGAATCGGTTATTACCATTGTATATTCATTAGCGATCGGCATCAGTATGGCGGCCACCGCAATGGTTGCCAGGCGCGTGGGTGAAAAAAATGAACAGGCCGCTTCCAAAGCTGGTATGCAATCAATTTTCATTTCACTCGCTATTACACTTGCTGTAAGTATCCCGGGCTTTATTTATGCAGCAGAAATTTTACGCCTGATGGGTGCAGAAGAAGCAGCTGTTGAAATTGGTGTAGGATATACGCGGATAATTATGGGTGGCAGCCTGGTGATCATGCTGCTGTTTCTTATCAACGGGATCTTCCGCGGAGCCGGCGATGCCATGATGGCCATGAAGAGTTTGTGGCTGGCCAATATCTGCAATATCATACTGTGCCCATTGCTTATACGCGGCCTTGGTCCTATCCCCGCTTTCGGCGTTACGGGTGCCGCAATGGCTACTACAATCGGGCGTGGCATTGGCGTATGCTACCAGTTGTATCATTTATTCAATGGCAAGCGGTTGATACAATTCACTATCAAACACCTGGCGCCCGATTGGAAGATCATCCGCTCTATTTTTAGCATTGCGTGGCCGGCAACCCTGCAATTTTTAATCGGTTCCGGAAGCTGGATCGTATTGGCCAGTTTGGTAGTAACCACAGGGCACAGTGATGCGTCTGCCGGATACCAGATCGCGATCAGGCTGGTGATGTTCTTTATATTGCCTGCCTGGGGAATGAGCAATGCGGCGGCTACACTGGTGGGACAGAATCTTGGCGCAGCACAACCGCAAAGGGCCGAAGACTCGGTAATAAAGACCGCAAAATACAACGCAGTCTTTATGGGACTGGTTTCACTTATTTTATTGATTTTCGCTCCCGTCATCATTTCTTTTTTTACAAAGGAGGAAGCTGTTGCTCATTATGCCATACTTGCGGCGCGAATTATCTGTTCGGGATATATTTTCTACGGCGTTGGAATGGTAATGGCCAATTCATTTAACGGCGCGGGCGATACACGTACGCCAACGATCATCAACTTTTTTGGCTTTTGGTTTTTCCAGATTCCGCTGGCCTGGCTGTTGTCAAAAACTTTCGGCCTGGGTGCCCCCGGCGTATTTATCGCTATCCCGGTAGCAGAGACCGCTATCAGCATCGCAGCTTATATTTTATTTAAAAGAGGCAAATGGAAACTTAAGAAAGTATAATTTTTTATCCTAAATTGAACCCAAAATATAAAACAAGCCAAATGAAAAAAACGTTCCAAGCCAGGATGCAACTGATCAGTATTAAGCCAGTCCTGCAATTGATAGCTTTACTCTTTACAGTTTCGATAGCCAGGGCAGGTGATATTTCTTTGCAACAGCCGCCCGATTCAACCATTGAAGGCAGGTGGGATCTAACGGTAGATGTAGCAGGGAAGCCAACTCCATCCTGGCTGGAAATACGCCACTCAGGTGTGCATGTATTGATTGGCTATTTTGTTGGTGCATCCGGAAGCGCCCGCCCGATATCCAAGGTTAATTTCAGTGGCGGGAAGATAAGCTTTACCCTACCACCCCAATGGGAAAAAGAGCCCAATGACATTACAATAGAAGGCACTTTACAGGGCACTCAATTAACTGGCACGATGATCGCCAGTGATGGCAAAACCTATAACTGGGTGGGTGTAAGAGCGCCATCACTCCGGCGGCAGGCACCACCAGCATGGGGAAAACCGGTTACTATATTTAACGGAACCGATCTTAAGGGCTGGCATGCCCAGGGTGAAAACCAGTGGCTGGTTGAGGGTGGGATTTTGCGGAGCCCTAAAACAGGTTCCAACCTGATATCCGATAAAGCTTATACCGATTTTAAGTTACACATTGAATTCAGGATACCTAAAGAAAGTAACAGCGGTATTTATCTCCGCGGCCGCTACGAAGTACAGGTTGCTGATAGCAAGGGACTGGAGCCACTAAAGGACCAATTAGGTGCTGTTTATGGCTTTATTGCCCCTTCGGAAATGGTGGCCAAAGATGCAGGCGAATGGCAGGCGTACGATATAACCCTGGTAGGAAGAATGGTAACAATTTCATTAAATGGAACGACGGTTATCTGCAACCAGGAAATCCCCGGAATCACCGGCGGCGCAATGGATAGCAATGAGGGAGAACCCGGACCGCTACAGATACAGGGCGATCATGGGCCGGTAGAATACCGCAATATTGTGATCACACCGGTTAAGTAGATTGCTTTCTTTTCAACTGCTGTGGAGACAGAAAGTGAATGGCTGCTCCTGTTCCTGAAAGATCGGGCCGGAAAGTAAAATGGCTTTTTAGACAGCTATAGCAAAAGGAGATGACCGGGCTTAATTAATCGAACATAAATTATCAATGGTGAAATATTTACCATTGATAATTTGTGTTTACCGATAACTACTCTATTATGAAGTAGTTGCCAGGAAAGAAAAAGCAGCTGTCAATAGTGCAGAAACAGGGATAACCTGAACGAGACCCGCCAGGGCGTCGAGCTAACATTTACTGCGATGCTGGGACGAGAAGCGCTATCGGCAAAAAAGAAATGAATCAGTATCTGCAAGAAAACGCTGTTATAAATAGCTGGCAAGGGTTTCAGAATATTTTCCAATCCGAATCTTCACTTCGCCAACTACCTGTCAACTCTCTACTATTGCCTCCACAGCCGGTCCGCCAGCTGGCGGATACCCGGAACGCTGCTGTTTTTTGCTTCTTT
>JBDSLD010000342.1:0-25858 GCA_039916545.1 Ferruginibacter sp. | reverse complement strand
AAAGAAGCAAAAACAGCAGCGTTCCGGTTATCCGCCAGCTGGCGGACCGGCTGTGGAGGCAAAAGTAGAGAGTTGACAGGTAGTTGGTGAAGTGAAGATTCGGATTGGAAAATATTCTAAAACCCATACCAGCTATTAATACCAGCGTTTTCTTGCAGACACTACATAGGATGATTTCAGCGATTGGCCTGTAAATCCATTATAACATGAGCTCTAACCCTCAGAAAAGACAAAACCCGCTCTTGTAGCGGGTTTTGTAAAAATCGGTGGAGGATATCGGACTCGAACCGATCACCTCAAACATGCCATGCTTGCGCTCTACCAGATGAGCTAATCCCCCTTTTGGATTGCAAATATAGTGGCACCGTTCATTGCTTCCAAAATCAATTTTAATTTTGTTTATTAGCCGGTGGTGCCGCCGGCTGGTTGTCAGGCACGGTGTTCTTCTTATCACCCCCTGTCTCCAGGGACCGCATTGCCTCCAGGTTCTGCTTCGCCAGGGCAAAACTACTATCCAGCGCCAGTGCTTTTTCGAAGTAGGCCTTTGCCTCCGCTTTCTTATCCAGGTCGTATAAAGCAAGCGCGTGGATATTGTACACGCCGGCTTGAAGATAGGTTCTGCCGGTCTGCTGACCCACATTATAAGTCATGATAAAAGTTGGCTTGTAAGGAAGCTTCTCCGCAGCCAGCGCCGTTTCCAGGCATTCTGCCAGGCGTTTGATGCCATATTGCAGTTCCATTAATTTATAAGCGTGATAAGGGCTCTGCGTTTTTTTAAACAACTTCTCAAACACATCGATCGCTTCCTTTGGCTGCTGTAGTTTATCCAGGCAGATGCCTTTTA
Source organism: Ferruginibacter sp. (assembly GCA_039916545.1). Classification (GTDB taxonomy): domain Bacteria; phylum Bacteroidota; class Bacteroidia; order Chitinophagales; family Chitinophagaceae; genus Ferruginibacter. The sequence continues at coordinate 25,014 of JBDSLD010000342.1, read as the reverse complement.
ATTCTAACAGGTTGTTATCGCCTGGCTTTAGTTCCAACCGCTTTTGTGCCCAATAATAGCATTGAGGGTAGGCGCCTTGTTGCATATACAACATTGCCAAAGTGTCTGCGTAGTTTTGATTACTGCCCTGTTCGGTGAGGTAATAATTTAAAGCGATGGCAGCGGTGCTTGCATCACCGCTGGAGATTGCCTGTTCAAAAACCTTCAGGTGCTGGTTATTTTTGACGGATGCGGTGACTGTTTTTTTTACCTGGGCGGAAACAGTGAAACACATTGCCATAGAGTAGATACCAAAAAAGATATTTTTGTTCATGGCAATTATTTTATGACATCGATATGCGATCGGATAGTTCTGGATAAAACAGGCTATCAATCACCCCAAATTTCACCCTTCCCTTCCAGCCAGGATTTGACAGAGTCATTGGTGACTGACTTGGGTCTTTCCAGCGGGAAGCCCAGCGCCCGGTCCCAGCAAAGGCTTGCCAATACGCCCAATGCCCTTGAAACACCGAAAAGGACGGTGTAAAATTCATATTCCACCATGCCATAATGAACCAATAACGCACCGCTGTGTGCATCTACATTTGGCCATGGATTTTTTATTTTACCCAGTGATTTTAAAATTGGAGGAACGATTTCATAAATGTTCCAGATGGTCTGGCATAAATTATCATCCGGCATGTGTTTTTTACCGAATTCCATTTGCGCAGTAAAACGCGGATCAGTTTTTCTTAGTACCGCGTGCCCATACCCCGGAACGACCTTTCCATCCGTAATGGTGTCCTGTACATATTGAGCGATCTGCTCTTTCGTTGGCAGATCAGTTCCTAATTTTTCCTGCATCTCATAGATCCACTTGATCACTTCCTGGTTCGCTAATCCGTGCAGCGGACCAGCCAGTCCATTCATCCCGGCGGCAAATGCCAGGTAGGGGTCGCTTAAAGCAGACCCTACCAGGTGCGTGGTGTGAGCAGACACGTTACCACCTTCATGATCGGCGTGAATGGTCATATATAAACGCATCAACTCTTTGAATTCCTCGCTATCATAACCCATCATGTGGGCAAAATTTCCAGACCAGTCAAGCAACCCATTCGGCTGAATGTGGTCACCGTGCTTATACTTACGCCTGTAGATATATGCCGCAACGCGCGGAAGCCTTGCGATCAGGTCCATTGAATCATCAAAAGTAGCTTCCCAGTAATCTTTTTTATTCATGCCTGCACTGTATCTTTTGGCAAAACTGCTTTCTGTTTGCAGTGCCATGATCGCGATAACAAATTGTGTCATCGGGTGGGTGCCAATAGGTGTAGCCTCAATGGTGGCAAAAACATGGTTAGGTACATGGCTCCTCCGCTGTAAGACGGAGGTAATTAAATTGACATTTTCTTCAGTAGGCAATTCTCCCAGCAACATCAAATGAAATAAGCCTTCCGGTAACGGCTCATCGCCTTTGGGCGCCTTGGGCAGTTTTTCCTGCAACTCAGGTATCGTGTAGCCACGAAAACGAATTCCTTCCTGGGCATCCAGCAAAGATGTTTCGGTCACCAATCCCGTAATACCGCGCATTCCCTGGTACACCTGGCTAAGTGTAACCTCGCCTATTTTTTTATTTCCATGCTCTTTTAGCATTCCTTTTATTTCTGCACTAATTACATCAGCTTTTGATTTAAAACTGCTTTTAATTAAATCCATATATAGGCTTTATGTATAATTTATTTATGTAGATAAAGTAGAAAGAACCATGAAATTACGATGCAACCAACTGTTAAACAAAAGTTTTTGATATATATTTTTTCTATTTGTAAAAAATATAATTATCCCCATTTGGCAAATTTAAGTAACAGTAAATGTGGAGTTTCAGTAATTTTTTTCTATATGAGCAGTGGCAGATATATAAGATTTATTGAAAGTAAATTTGATTGTTTTATAATTTTTCCACAAATGTTAACCTAAATTTTATGCTCCGGATTATTCCCTGTAAATTTGCATGACCTCACGGATTTTTTTTATTTGTTCCAAAGTTCTGAAAGCCGCTGGTCATTTATCGGATAGCTTTAATCAAATTAGATTTTATTGTACAACGTAGCATTTTTTACTTTACCCGGTTTGTAAAGGTAAAGTGACCGTGCTTTGTTTGTATGTTTGTTAATATCCGGTTAGTTCCATTCTTAATATTCAAACTTATAAATACAAACAATGACCAAGTATATATTTGTTACCGGTGGTGTTACTTCTTCTTTAGGTAAGGGCATCATTGCTGCCTCCCTTGCAAAATTGCTGCAATCGCGGGGACTGAAAGTAACCATTCAAAAATTTGACCCGTACATCAACGTCGATCCGGGCACGTTGAATCCCTATGAGCACGGCGAATGTTTTGTTACAGAAGACGGTGCCGAAACTGATCTTGACCTTGGCCACTACGAACGTTTTTTAAACATCTTTACTTCCCAGGCAAACAATGTTACTACCGGTAGAATTTATCAAACGGTAATCAACCAGGAACGGGAGGGTGCTTACCTGGGCAAGACTGTCCAGGTGATCCCGCACATAACGGATGAGATCAAACGAAGAATGTTATTGATCGGCGATACCGGCCAATATGATATCGTGATCACGGAAATTGGTGGTACGGTAGGCGATATTGAAAGCCTTCCATTTGTAGAGGCGGTCCGCCAGTTGCAGTGGGAAATGGAAAAGGAAGATTGCCTGGTGATACATTTGACCCTGATCCCTTATTTGAAAGCAGCCAAGGAATTAAAAACAAAGCCAACCCAGCACAGCGTAAAATTATTAAGCGAGAATGGTGTTCACCCCGATATAATTGTTTGCAGAACTGAAAGGCCGCTTAATATGGACCTGAGAAAAAAGATCGCCTTATTTTGTAATGTAAAAACAGATGCGGTCATTGAAGCGATGGATGCCAATTCCATTTATGAAGTACCGCTTAAAATGTTACAGGAAGGGCTGGATGTAACGGTTCTTAAAAAATTACACATCAATGGATATTCCGCTCCTGACCTGGTTAAATGGAAGGAATTTTTAGATAAGCTTAAGTACCCGTCCGGCAAGGTTACCATTGGTTTAATTGGTAAATATATTGAGTTGCAGGATGCTTACAAATCTATCCTCGAGTCTTTTGTACATGCCGGCGCGATGAACGAATGCAAAGTGCAGATCGTAAATGTACACAGCGAATTTATCTCCGAGGAAAATGTGGGGGAAAAACTGGGCACGTTGGATGGATTGTTAGTTGCTCCTGGTTTTGGCAAACGGGGAGTAGAAGGTAAGATCATCGCAGTACAATATGCAAGAGAAAATAAATTGCCTTTTTTTGGGATATGTCTTGGGATGCAAATGGCAGCCATTGAATTTGCAAGAAATGTATTGAATTTAAAAGATGCGCATTCTACTGAAATGGATGCACACACGCGCAACCCGGTGATCGACCTGATGGAAGAACAGAAAAAAGTTACTTCAAAAGGTGGTACCATGCGACTGGGTTCTTATCCCTGTGAATTAAAACCGGGCACGGTTGCATATAATATCTACGGGCATTCACCTATCAGCGAGCGTCATAGGCACCGCTGGGAATTCAACAATGCCTACATGGAGCAATTTGAAGAGGCAGGTATGATCGCCAGTGGAAAAAATCCGGGCACAGGGCTTGTCGAGATCATGGAACTACAAGATCACCCCTTTTTTATCGGCGTTCAATATCATCCTGAATTAAAAAGCACGGTGGAAAATCCGCAGCCGATCTTTGTAAATTTTATAAAGGCAGCGAAGGAATTTTCTGATAAAAAAGTAGCGGTTAAAAATCCGCTCTTGCAGAGCGAAATGATTTAATTTTTTCGCCACGAATAAGAACGAATAAATACATATTTTTTGAGAGGCTGAGTGTTTTTCACGCAGAGACGCGAAGGGGCAAAGACGCAGGGAAATCTGCAGGAATTTTTCGGGTTGTTTATTTAATCTGCATTTATTCGTATTTATTCTTGGATCGTGGCAACATTAATTCTCCTGTTTTGTCAAAATTGCTTTTTTCATTTTTTCCCACAACCCATCAAAGGTTTGGCGGTTATCGTCTTTCCATCTTTTGCTAAAAGCCCTCATCTTTTCATTCCGGTCGTCTTTGGTCAGGTCAAAAAAAGCGGTTATTGCTTCCTTGTCATTTTGACTGGCCAGTGAATTGTATAATTCCTTTAGTTCCTGTTCTTTCTTGTTATTGCTGTGCGCAATTTCTTTTTCCATTTCTTCTCTTAACATTACTTTTTCATCGTAAGTGCCTGCCGGCAAAAGTGTTTTGGCGATCACCGGCATCAGTTCAATCAGCAAGAGGATCGTTACCAGTAAATAATACCGGGATTGCAATGCGCTGTTATTTTTAATCAGGTTGTTCAGTGCCTCGATCTGTGTTAAAAAGCCGTCATTGAAATAGGTAGTAAATGCCTGCTCTTCCGTTTTTATTTGCGCTTCAATATTTTTTAATTCACTGTCTGTTTCAGTTATTTTCGATTCATTTGCCGCGAGCAATTTTTGATATTCCCCATCTAATTTCAGGTACTCATTTTTTTTTGCGATCGCGATATCTTTGATGCCTGCTTTTCCTGTACCACCACTGCCATCCGTTTCTGCTAAAAAGTTATTTCTTGCTGCCGAAACATCTTCATATTTGGCATTGTTCTCATTCAATAATTTTTCCTTTTGTGAACTTAATTCGCTCTTCCTGTTCTTATACAACGAATCCAACTGCTGCTTTTTTAGTTGTTTCTTTTTTTCATTGTCGAGCGATGTCTGGAGCGTAATCTCTTTTTTAAACATGTACAATAAAGCTGGTTGCGCCATAAACACTCCAATCGTGACTGCGAGCAATCCCCTGAACAGCAGGGGGATCAGCCTGTTTTTATTGAACTTGTTAATGCCTTTGATCAATGCCCGGTCGATGGTTAGGATAATAAAGCCCATGAAAAGTCCCAATGGTATTGATAGCCAGCTGTTTCCGGTAACTGTCGTAAAAAAGTAGGTCCAGGCCAAAGTGGCAAAGGCCCAGGTGGCTAAAACGGTCATCCCTATAATTCTATACCGGTTCCTGTCAATAACCGCATCTACCAACAACTCCCTTTCTGCAGTCGACAACCACCATAGCAATTCTGTAAATTGCGAAGGCGCATAGGTTTCCCTTTGAGAAAGGGCAATATTCTTTTCCATCATACTAAAATGAATTAATGATAACTAAATTGAATCAATGGCCGGACCGGTATGTTGAGTGTTGAAGTGATTGCAAAGTACGCATTGCAATTAAATTTAACGACCTGTTCCGGCAATTATTTTTCACCAGGTTTACATTAACAGTTCTTTAAATTTCACCGTTAAACTGATTTTACATAAACGGGTCTATTCCTGTATCTTTGCGGCTCTTGAGAACGAACCGCTTTAAACACAGTCATATGAAGAGTTTTATTACAGGTATTGCTATATTATTGATGTCCATAGTTACGGTGTTCGCCCAACCAAAAGGAATGGGTACAAACGATCCTGAGGCTAAAAAAGTGCTGGATGCAGTAAGTACAAAATTCAAAACTTTCAAATCAGTGCAATCTTCGTTTTCGTTGAAGATAGAAAACAGTGCAGGGAAAACGCTTGGCACGAAGTCAGGTACGGTTTACATGAAAGGTATCAAATACCGGGTGAGTGTAACAGGCCAGGAAATTTTTTGTGACGGGATCAATATTTCTACCTACGATAAATCGGCCAACGAGCTGACGATCACCAAGATCGATCCATCCGCTAATTCAATTACACCGCAAAAGATGTTCACTAATTTTTACGACCAGGATTTTTTATATAAATTAAATGATGATATTACGCTGGCTGGTAGAACAGTCCAGCAAATCGAACTAACCCCGATTGACAAGAGCAAGCCATTTTTTAAAGTGCTGATCTTTGTAGATAAAAAAACGCAGGTGATCGCCAGCACTAAAGTGTACGAAAAAGCTGGAAATATATATACTTATTCAATTGCCAAAATGAATACCACCGAACCGGTTAGTGATGCCCAGTTCTCTTTTGATGCGAAAAAATATCCTGGCGTTGAAGTAGTAGATCTAAGGTAAAAGGTCACTATCTTTCAGTCGTTTAAACGCTTTGAGGCGGCGGCTGACTTCCCCATCTAAAAGTTTTAATATCGATTCCTGCCAGGTCCAACACCCTGTCAACAACCGTCGCAGCGACTTCTTCAATAGTGGTTGGTTTACTGTAAAAAGAAGGGGTGGCAGGTGCAATGATTCCGCCTGCGAGGGTGATGGTTTCCATATTTCGGATATGCACCAGGTTATACGGGGTATCTCTTACCACACAGATCAGTTTTCGTCTTTCCTTTAATACAACGTCTGCGGCCCTGGATATGAGATCATTGCTGATACCTGTGGCGATTCTTCCCAGCGTGCCCATGCTGCAGGGAACAATGATCATGGTATTGTAACGGCCGCTGCCAGAGGCGAATGGCGCCGTAAAATCCTGTTGGGTATAATATTTAACCGGGTAATCCAGGTAAGTGTTATTATCCAGTTCCGTTTGCCAGACAGATTTTGCGTTCTCGGTCAAAATCACAGACAATTCTTCCCATTGATCCGGCAAGGAAATTAATTTATCTAATAGTACTTTTGCATAAACTGATCCACTTGCTCCGGTGATGGCAATAACAATTTTATTCATTACTTTGTCGTTAAATAAGGTCTAAGCTACTAAACAAATATTGTATGCAAAAGGTTACTGTTTTTTTCTTCTCCGCTATTGTGTTATGCGTTCTTGCGTCCTTTAACGAAACGGAAAAAAGCAAGGTCCAATGGTTGAGCGTTGCTCAAATGCAGGTGGCTTATAAAAAAAATCCGAAACCAATACTGGTAGATGTGTACACTGACTGGTGCGGCTGGTGCAAAGTGATGGACCGGGAAACCTATAGCAATGATAAAGTAGCTGCCTATATCAACGAAAAATATTATGCCGTTAAATTCGATGCAGAGAGCAAAGATTCAGTAGAATGGAACGGAAAGAAGTTTGGTTATAACTCACAAAATAAGATAAATGACATGGCGGTTTATTTATTATTCGGCCAGTTGAGTTATCCTACTACGGTGTTTTTAAGCACGCTGGATGCAAGACCAGCCCCTCTGCCTGGTTATTTAAAACCTAAAGAAATCGAATCGCCCCTTAAGTTTTTTGGCGATGGAGCCTACAAAACAAAAAATTTCCCCGAATTCATGAAAGGGTTTAATGGAAGTTGGTAAGCGATAAAGCTTCAGCCCGCCAGGCAAAATGATGCTGGTAAAATTATTCTGCCCGTTAATTTAATTTCCGGTTAAGGTAATATTTTATGCCGCGTTAATTGTAATTTCCGATCTTAATGGCAGTATCGGCACCCAAACTTCAGCGCAGCTTAGGACTTTTTCAATCTACGGTACTCAACATGATCGACATGGTGGGTATCGGCCCGTTTGTTACGTTACCCATCGTAATGGGGTTAATGGGTGGCATGTTCCTGTATGCCTGGATTGCAGGCGCCATCCTTTCTTTGATCGATGCGATGATCTGGAGCGAGCTGGGTGCAGCTTATCCTTTAGCCGGTGGCAGTTACAATTTTTTGAAGGAAGCTTACGGCAAAAGAGGCCCCGGAAGGATGATGAGCTTTTTATATGTCTGGCAAACGGTGATCCAGGCCCCGCTGGTTGCGGCATCGGCCGCTATTGGCTTTTCACAATATTTAGGCTACCTGGTTCATTTGGACTGGTGGCAGGCAAAAGCGGTTTCGGCTGCTGTGATTGTCTTTATCACTTTTTTATTATACCGCAAAATAGACAGTATCGGAAAGATCGGGGTATTGCTTTGGACCGGTGTATTGCTAACCCTGGGATGGATCATCATCGGCGGTATCGCAAACGGTAATTTCCTGGAGCCGCTTAAAAATATCAATACAGATTTTAGCTGGGGACAACTGGTGTCGTTTGCATTCGGACAGGCTTGCGTAAAAACCATTTACAGTTATTTAGGCTATTACAATGTTTGCCACCTGGGAGGCGAAATAAAAAACCCCGGTAAAAATATCCCGGCAAGCATGTTCATTTCCGTTATCGGCATTGCGATATTGTACCTCGCGATGAACATGAGCGTCGCCAGCGTAATTCCCTGGCAGGAAATAAAACAATGGCAGCACGACGGACTGAATAATTTCGTTGTCAGCACATTTATTGAACGGTTGTATGGCGTTACAGCAGCTAAAATCGCAACGCTTATGATACTGTGGGTAGCATTGGCGTCTTTATTTGCGGTGATGCTTGGATACTCAAGGGTGCCGTATGCGGCGGCGGTGGATGGCGCATTTTTTAAAATTTTTGGCAAACTGCATCCCACAAAACATTTCCCTTACGTTTCATTATTGGTATTAGCGGGTTTCGCACTTGTATTTAGCTTGTTGTTCAGGATGACGCACCTGATCGATGGTATCCTTGCGATGCGGATCATGGTCCAGTTTATCGGGCAGGCTGTTGGAGTAACCTTGTTGCGGAAGCGAAATGGCACAAAGGACCTGCCGTTTAAAATGCCGCTTTATCCTTTGCCAATTATCCTGGCAATAATTATGTGGCTGTTTGTATTTTATGCAACAGGTCTTGCCATTATTGCTTCTTTCTTCCTGGTTTTGTGCAGTGGTGTGGCGATGTATTTTATACTGGCAAAAATGCAAAAGCAATGGCCGTTCAAAAGCAGGCAGCAATATGAGCTGGAGGATGAGATTGACTTACTCGGTAAATAATTTCGTCGGTAAGCCGCCGGCAGGGAAAGTAGCAGCAACTTCTAAGTATCGGCTGGTAGCTAAATTACCTGCTATAAAATGTTATTGGTAATGATATATTTTCCGGTAAATATGTACACTAACACTGCACCGGTCAGTTCAATATTTATTTTTAGCGTCTTCATTGTAATACTTTTATGGATGAAATAGCAATGCTATAAATAATTTCTTTTCTTTTTTTAAAAACCCTGTTAAAGGTTTGTAAATAAGGCTGATAACGTGAAAATCCGGAAGATATTACATTTTTTAAAAAACTGTGGAAAAGCTTCGGGCGTTGCTGTGTTTTAGGAATTGCAGCTAATTTCGGGTGTATAAAAAGAAATTTATTTATACCTGTATATTGGCCGGGTTAGACAGGTTGGGCCACCACCGCCTTTTACGCTGATATCGTTTCCTTTGTAAACGGTAACTTTACAGCCTGCCTCTTCCAGTGCTGCTTTTGTTTTTGGATTTCCAGCGACCATTAAACATTCACGAGGTGCAAGCGCCAATACATTACAGCCCATACTTTCAAATTCTTCATCGGGTACTTCAATTAACTGGTAGCCACGCTGTAATAAAAGATCCCGAAATACAATGGGCATCAACGGTGAATAAACCACAGCCAGGTCTTTGTCAACAGGGCTAAGAATTGACATCAGGTGAAAAACATCGTTTACTCCCTTGTAGTGCGGCAGTGGAACTGTAATTACCTCTATCCCCAGGGGTTGCACTAATGTTTTCAATTGTTTTATGCCCTCTTCATTCGTGCGGTAGGTATGACCAACCGCTAAAGTATGTTCATCAAGCCAGGCTACATCACCGCCTTCCAGTGTACCTGGCGCTGTTATCGTGCCCAAAACTGCAATGCCATTTATTTCAAATGCTTTTTTTTCCGCTGCGGGTTCGCTGCTTCTTGCAACCTTTCCCATGTTACAGAGTATCATCCCCCGGTCGGTGGCAATCGATGCATCGCGGCAATAAATAGAATCCATATTTACCGTTGGATCTTCCGGAAGGTAATAGACCTCTGCTCCCTGCGATTCCAGAACAGCCTGGAACGAAGTGTACTCGGCCAGTGCGTTATTAAAATCGGGCTTATCCAGGTAATTCAAATCTTTCCAATATTTGTCAATATGCGCGTCACTTAGAAAAGCTTGCTGTACATCTTTAATAAAAAGCGATTTTATTTTTCCGATATCTGAATGGCAGGTGAGGTTCATGTTAGTCAATTAAATTAGTTTTTTCTTTTGTAAAGTATCATCACATAAAAAGGCACGCCGGCCATCAACAATATGAAGCCCCAGTAAACGATTTCGTGCCCGGAACCCGCTACTGCCCACAGCGAAAACAAGAAAGCCAGGGATGCCAAAATTATGGCCTGTCCCCATCCCCGGCCTCGCCCCAGGTATTTATCTTCCAGCCTTACAATAATATAGGCTGCGGAAGAAAAAAGGTACGGCACGAGCGTTGTTAATGTAGAAAGCAATATCAAAAATTTAAACTGTTCTACCAGGCCCTTTGTGTAATTCATCGACATCAGCAACGACACCAGGATACTGGAAATAACAATGCCTGTTGCTGGGACGCCCTTTTTATTTTCTTTGCTAAAAACGGGCGGGAACAATTTATCTTTTGCGACCGCATAAGGTATTTGGCCCTGGATCAGTATCCAGCCGTTCAACGCGCCAAAAGCGGCAATCGCCACCCCGGCGCTCACCCAGTAACGCGCATTGCTGCCCCAGATAATTACGGCAGCGTCTGCGAATGGCGTGACAGATTGCTGCAGGTCCTTTGCCGGGATCATGCCCATTACGCTAACGCTGCTGAATATATAAATAACAGTGGCAATGAGCGTACCCAGCATTGTTGCCCGTGGAATTGTTCTTTCCGGGTTGACGACACTTCCTGATGGAATGGTAGCGCATTCCAGGCCGAGAAAAGCAAAAAATGTAAATGCGGTGGTAGCCGTAATGGCTGCAAAATCTGAACCGCCAGTTGTATTATAAGGGATAAAATTCTTCAGCTGTATAAAAAATAAGCCACCGATGGTGACAACTATTAATGGCACTATTTTTAAAACGGTAGTGATCAGTTGTACCTTGCCCGATGTTACAACGCCCAACGTATTGATCCAGGTCAGCAACCATATGGCACCTAAACCGGTCGATATTGCAAGAAGTGAGTGACTGGCAAGCGCCGGAAAAAAAGTACTCAATGCACTTACCAGCGAAACAGCAATGGCGGCATTGGTGCACCAGATAGATATCCAGTAACCCCACGCCACCAGGAAGCCCGCAAAGTCTCCCAACCCTTTGCGTGAATAGGCATAGGGCCCGCCATCAGCCTGTGGCATCAGCTTGCTTAAATTACAAAAAACCCGGGCAAGCAAAAAAGCACCGATGGAAGATAGTATCCAGCCAAATACGCTGATGCCACCGTAAGCTGCTAAAGCTGCCGGCATCAGGAAAACACCGGATCCAATCATATTACCAACAACCAAAGAGGTACTTGTCCATAAGCCCAATTTATTTTTTTGCGTCGCAGGTTCCGGCATCCGTTTGCTAATTTTTATTTATCGGGAAGATACAATTTTCAAAACACCATTAGTAAAATGACAAAGGTTTTAGGGTATGAAAATGGTCCCGGAATAATTTTTACAAAGTTTATTCAAGCTGCAACATCTGTCATCGTGTGTAGAAGGGCGTTGTCTGGTTCAAAAAATAACTGCTCATGCCACTATCCTGATCTATTTGAATAATATCAATGATCTCCCCCGGTTGTGATAATTGCCTGGCTGTAAAACCTGCCTCATTCGTCACAGGCTGCCGGTCTCCTTCAATATCCAGGGCAAAGATCAGGTGTGGTGGTTCTCCTGAAACAGGATCAAAGATCCAACCAAGGTAGGCAGCTTTAACAACGGGTCTGTCTGCAAACAACGCTTTCAATGATTTTACTATTTCCACCGGATATTTCGAAGGTTGCCCGACCTGGACCGGAGTATCCTTTTCCACAATAATTTCCTTGTGGTAGTTATTGGATAAAATGGTTCCGTTAAGCAAACTTTCTACTTCGTCCGGAAGCAGCAATTTGCCATAGTCTGAATAAGGGTTTAGTATAAATGTTGCCCCAATTGCCAGGTTGAATAACGCTTCGCCGGTCATGGCCATATAAGAGACTTCTTCTTTGATAATTCCCTTGTCAAAAATTTTTGGTGTTGACGTAAATACCGGTATTTGGTCGTTAGGTAACTTGCGGATATTGACAGATGTATTCTCCTGTAAAATATGTTCACCCTTACCGGACGGTCCTGTTTTATCAGTTAATACGATCACATTTTCGGAAAGCAATTTTTTATAAAATTCAGGCCTGGACGCTGGCTCCGTTGCGGCTCTTCGCAGGTATTCTTCAAGAATATTTTCTTTGGCTGGCGGCGGTTGGATGTTTTTCTTTTTAAAAACGTCAAATAATCCCATATTTATATTTAAGGTGATCGCATAATTTGTTGCGCTGAAAATAGTTATTTTTTTTGCGCTCCCCGCATCCCCGGCTCATTTTTTCACGAACCGCAACTCAACCTATGTCCGGCTGGATATATTCATACCGGCTGAATAGTAAACAGCTCTATCTTTTCACCTCTTCCCCTCAATTCATTTTCACCCAGCGCACTGATTATAAATGCCGAAGGCGCAAGTTTTTGTATCAGTTGCCCGGAAATCAGCAGGTCCGTTTTATAAAAGTTACATAGCCCCTGTATGCGTGCAGTTGTATTGAGTACATCACCTGTGAAAATGATATCCTTTTTTATTACACCTATCTCACCTGTTGTAACTTTCCCCAAGTGGAAGCCAGCTTTAAACCCCGGCGACAAGCCAAATTTTTCATGGTATTTCTTCCCTTGTTTTTTAATCTCCGCTTTTATAGCAAAAAAGCATGCTACGCAATTATTATTTTCCAGGCCTTTTTTTATTTTCCAGGAAACAACGATCTCGTCGCCGACGTACTGATAAATTTCCCCGGAGTACCTGATAATGGGATCAGTGAGATCAGAAAAATATTCCCGAAGCATTTCGAAATATTTAACATGGCCGATATTTTCAGCAATGGTGGTGGAAGATTTCATGTCTAAAAACATAAAGATCCTTTCTTCCTCCACAGGCCTGTGATATTTCCCCGTAAAAAAATTATTAAGTACGCTTTGACCAAGGTTTTCGCTCACCTCAGTGTAAAAAAGTGAGACGCCGATTATAACGGCTATGTATAGCTCCACACTCAAAAAGGCAAAATTGGAGAAAAATGCCCACGCATTATCCCATACGACAGGATTGAAAATACTTGTTTTTAACGTTATGGCATTAAATATAATGGTGTTTATCAACAGGAATAAAATGATCACTACCAGGTAAATTATTGTTTTACAGATGATCTTTGTCGTGAAGCTTCTTTTCAGGAATATTTTGTTGATATATAATATTTCGATTGCGCCGATAAACAGTCCCAATACGAGTGCGATAATAACAGTGATAGAAATTGTTTTGCCAAAATTATACGGATTTCCTGTAGAAGGATAATAAGGTAGGTGACCAAGAAGCCCTCTTTCAAGAAGAGAATAAACGAAGCTAAAGAGCACCCAGATCAATGCAAACGGAACTACCCGGCCGATATTGTTTTTAGTTTTGGGAGATAACATGCAGAAAGTTAAAAGAAAATATCCTGGGTAAGCGTGTTTATTTTTTATTAAGCTAACTCATTATTTTTAGTGCGAACAGTTAAGGCAATCAAAAAGGCGGTTCCGCAAAATGCGAGCGCATCAAATACACTCGATAACTCGTTGCCCCTGTCTGCGGTGGGAGTAGCAATGGCCCTTGGTATGTGCAGTATTACAACCCATAGAAAAAGCATAACGCCCAGCAATATTCCAATCTGTTTCATCCTGATATCCAGGATAATGGCAACCCCCGAACAGATGAGGGTCACCCCTCCAAGGTATTTCCAGAAAACGGGATCGGGAAACCAGGCGGGTACCAGCCTGGCTACAAGGTCGATGTAAAGAAAATGATCGATGCCGAAGCTTACCAGTGTAACAGAAAATAGTATTCTCCCCAACGGAATGATTTTTTCCAGTAGCGCTGTAACAGGTCTTTTTTTTACATCCGCCTCCCCGGGGAAAGTGCCGGCAATGACAAATGCGCCACCGGACAGGGCCAGTTCCTTTAATGCGCTGGTCCATGAGCCAGGATGCTTACTCTATGGATCGGAAATGATTTCAAAAGGAACATGTACCAAACAAAATAATAGTAAGAAGGTGGCACCTAAAAGCAGCGATATTGTGCGTGCTTTTTTTTCGAAGACAATTGCTGCACCTGTGTAAATGAGCCACAGGCCGAAGATATAGGCCCATATGATCAAACCGGGAAGTCGCGATTGCCAGGCCGGGAAAAAGACGGGCCTAAAATCTCCATAAATAAATTATTGAACACCGTAATCGAACAATGCGGTAGCATAAAAGAAGCGGCTGATGCGGATAATTTTTTGCATGGCAATTATTATTGTATGTAAAAATAAATAGCAATAGCAATAAGCTGAAAGGTCTTTTGAGCCGCCGCATTAATAATCTTCTATCGGGTTTTGACCCACTCTTTATACTACAAATGCTGTTTTTAATTCAGCCTGTTCCGATGGGTTACCGGTTAGTTTTTTTAAAGATGCTATTTTTCTTTTTTGGGATTAGCCGCTATCTTCTTTAAATTTTCCTTTATCCTGAACTTAACAATTTTAACAATTAACCGTAATGGCATTTGTTTGTCCAGTGGAAACTGGATGGCACCTTTCCCGGTTGTTTTGTAGGCGGAAAATTCTTTTTCGAAAATACTGTTCCCGGTGGGTACGGGATAAAAGCCGATATGATTTTTGTAAGCAGCAAAATACACCAGGTATTGGCCATTCAATTTAAAGGTCGGTATAGAATAGCTGATTGTTTCTTCGGCTTCCGGGACTTCTTTCTTTATCGCTGCGCGGATTTCTTCCAAGGCTATTTGAGCAGGTTTTGGAAATTCCGCGATATACCCATCAATGGTACCAGGTTTAGTTGTTGCCATGAAATATATTTTAGTCTAGTTTTAATATCAGCCAACTACAATGTTAAATTTAATAAAAGTCTTATAAATAATAAATTAAATTGAATATTGCCCCTCCGGGCCAGCTACTCCGGGCGACAATTTCAGGATAGCATCGAAAATATTTAGTAAGTCGATTTGCTTACATTTGACTATTGAAAATTACTTTACTACTTTATGAAAATTACAATTACTGCCTGGTTATTTATAAGTTGTATCCTCACAGCCAATGCGCAAAATGTATCTTTGAAAGGATGGCATTTAACCGATCAGAAACAATCGGGCTACTATGGAATCAGCCTTGAGCAGGCGTATGATTTTTTGACTCAAAAAAAATTAACAAGCACCCCGGTTATAGTTGCCATACTCGATGATGGCGTTGATACCAGTCATGAGGACCTGCGTAAATCTCTCTGGACAAATCCTAAAGAAATACCCGGCAACGGAATTGATGATGACGGCAATGGCTACATCGATGATATACATGGCTGGAATTTTTTGGGTAATAAGGATGGCAGGAATGTATATGCGAACAGCAGCGAATGGATACGTGTTTACTGGAGGTACAAGGCTAAATACGAAGGGGTGAAGGTAGATACAGCTCAACTTGACAAGGGACAAAAATACGAGTATGCCATGTGGCAAAAGGCCCGCAGCGGGGTAGTGGGCAAAGGTATGAAAGAGGAGGAATTAGATAATCTCAGAACCTATTTGGCAAATGCAGTTTTGTGTGACAGTATCTTAAAACCAAATTTTCCGCGTAAAGAATTTACCGCTAAACAGTTGGCTGCCTTTCAACCTGTTGGTAAAATGGAGGCTGATGTAAAAGCATTCTTCCTTGACATATTTAAACAGTTCACCTTACCGGATTTAAACAATAATTTTGTAATCGGAGAATTGCAGCAATATGTGAAAGGGGAGGAGCGGAGGGCCAGCGGGGATAAAGTTCCACCGGAAGATAACCGAAAAGACGTAACCGGGGATGATGAAAAATTGGTAGCCAACAGGTTTTATGGAAATCCAGATGTCTCCAATAGTCCGTTGATGCATGGTTCACACCTGGCAGGCATTATCGGGGCCGACAGAACGAATGGCATTGGAATGATGGGTATCGCTGATAATGTGCAGATCATGGTGGTTCGTACTTCTGCTGAAGGTGATGAATATGATAAGGACATTGCCATGGGTATTCGTTATGCAACAGATAACGGTGCTAAAGTGATCAATATGAGTTTTGGAAAAAGTCTTAGTCCTGATAAAAAAATGATCGATGATGCACTGCGGTATGCATTGTCAAAAGACGTGTTGCTTGTACAGGCTGCCGGCAATAGCAAAAGAGACATTAATGGGTTCGATAATTTTCCAAATCCTGAATACCTGCTGACAGATTCGATTGCGCCGAACTGGATCACGGTAGGTGCTAGCGATACTGGCGGCAGGGCGGCTGACTTTAGTAATTATGGTAAAAAGCTGGTAAATGTGTTTGCGCCCGGGGTAGCCATTTATTCAACGATACCGGGTGGCAATAAATATATGTCATGGGATGGCACGAGTATGGCCTCGCCGGTAGTAAGTGGTTTGGCGGCATTGTTGCGAAGTTATTTTCCAACCCTGCATGCTACGGATATAAAGCAAATAATTGAGCGCAGCGTTACCATTCCGGCTTCTGAAACCCTTCAGCCCGGAACGCAAAAAAAGGTGCAATTGAATAAGCTTTGCAGCAGTGGGGGAGTTGTTAATGCAGCGAATGCGGTGAAACTTGCGTTTGAGTATAAGAAATGACGGTTTGATAACTTTGGATAAAAAAAATGGCAAGTCAATAATATATTGAAACATTCCGCTCGTCGACTAACATTTTCTTAGCACGTCTCAGGCGAGTCTCCTGCCTGCACCGTGATTGAGTAACAAACTTTGGGCGGCAGGACCGGCCGTCTGATTGAATAAGGTATTTTGCGAGTAAGAAAATCCATGTAAGCTTTATCAAAAAAGATTATTATTTATCCTGTTGGCAGTTACCATTACTCACGGCAAGTCCTGCCACCAATCGTTTTCCGGCATTTATAGTATTCCGGCAGAGACTCGCCTGGGGCGTGCTGAGGATTAAAATATACGTAATTCAATACCGTTCACTCACAGTGATTCCTGATAGCAATAATTTGCCTGGGGCTTCCAGCATTAGATCATCCGTAATTGACACAACAGCGCAGAATATCAAATAAAACAATTTTTTAATTAGATTGATTGCCAAAATAAACATTACCCGCATTTACCATCCCATTCACAATGGCATGCGAACTGCCAACCAGGTATTGATTGCCTGAAATGGAAACAGATTGACCAAACAGATCTCCATTGCCTGGAAATTCAGATTGTAAGACGTTCGTTCGGGTAAAAGTATTTCCGGAAAACCTCTTGTAAATATAGGTAGACCCTATCCTGTCACTGTAATAACTACTGCCACCATTCGGATACTCCACTCCACCGGATGCACCGATCAGTAAGGTATTACCTGCTAAACTTACCGATATCCCCAATGTAAGATTGGCGATGGATATTGACGTGGTACCCGTGACAGGTTGCAGTTGCCCGGCATTAGGGACCACCTCAAAATTATATATAAAAATAGAGGCGGTATTGGCCCAGTTCGAGCCTGTTCTTGTGTACAAATACACAGAGGCGCTGGTGTTACTATAGGTCGCTGCCCATGGAGCCCCCACCGCCATCATATTTGAAGAAAGGCTGATGGCAAAACCAAATTGGGCCCTTGCCGTAGTACCCTGCATTTTTTGTTGAAAGTTCCATACCCCGCCGCCAAAGGCATATACGTAAACAGCCCCGGCATCCGCCAGTGTGTAAGTCGCATTGTCCTGCCCGGTGGCCCCAACAGCCACGTAATCAGTATCCATTGCAACAGTAAAACCGTAATAATCTGCGTTGACCAAATCAGTTGGCACTATATTCTGAATGAGCTGCCAGTTGCTGGCCGGCTTTTTTGTATAAAAGTAGACTTCTCCTCTATCCGCCCCGGCAGCATCCGAATAAGGTATTCCCACCGCTATCCCGACTCCCCCGGTATTGTAAGCACATATACCAACCGACCAGCCATAATCCTCGTAGGCCTGGCCGCCCGGTTTAGTCAACACGCTATCCAAAACCCAGGCTGTTCCGGACCTGCGATATACATATGCAGCTCCCTGGGCCACGTTGGCATTAACTTTTTTATTGGCAGATCCTACAATGGCATAATCTCCTGAAATACACACAGCGCCCCCAAAATAATCGCTGGCTGCAGAATCGCGGGCAGCTAACCGCGCAACCTGTTGCCAGCCGCTGCTTGTTTTATTAAAAATATAAGCCAGCCCCATATTAGACAGTCCTGACCCGGAGTAACGCGGAGCGCCAATGATCGCATAATTACCCGAGATTGAAACCCTGGAGCCAAAACCAGCCGACATATACGGCTGCGATGCAGACCTGCTTTGCGGTTCTGTCTTGTTTTCATCGGAAAAAGACAAGGCCCTCCAGGCAGTACCGTCATAGAACATAACAGCATTTTTATCTGTATCAAAAGCCAGCAACCCCATCGCGGGGTTAGCGATGGCTTTACGTTGCGCAGTCGTTAATCTTGGTATCAGCACTCCTTTATTAGCAGAGCTTATGTCAAGGGCGGCGGAACTGTTTGGTGTGGTCGTACCAATTCCTACATTTTGACAAACAGCAACAAAACCCATCCCCATAAAACAAATAAATAAAAACACTTTCATAGTAAAAATTTATGTATAAAACTGACGATAAATAAATTGAAGACTAAATATTATTGCGCTGTACTTATTTGTATCAACAGGTATAACGGATAAAAAAATCTTGTGTTTAGGAGACTATCAGGAAATTAAATATAGTTAAAAGTTTTCTGTATTTCAAAATGAAAAACAGTTTCAGCACTTGCTTCCTTATTTTATGATCCATTTGCCTTCCATATAATTGGCAGATTTATTACCAAATAAAATCTTTAGCGTATCCCATATACCGGGATAAAAGCCAGGCACGATCAGGCTAAGGAAATAAAACCCGATGTACACATTGATTATCGACACGATCAGTACAAGTAAAATGCATTTTATTTTGTTCCAGATGCCCGCACCGAATACCGCGATCGTATGCCAAAAGTATACGCCCATAACCACCAGGCTTAAGATGTAATCGACATTTGATTTTTGAGTGATGAACAAGAGGCGAAATGGCGTGGCAAGTATCATGATTACATTGGTAAACCCTACGCAAAATAACCAGAAGGTAATGCATTCCGCCAGGTTGTGGCGTTTATAAAAGAAGGCGTATGTCAAAAACGCCTCTACTGGCAGCAATGTCAAGGCAATATATTTTGCATGCTCCTGCAGGAACCTGCCGATCTCATTGTTATATAAATGCCCTGTCCGCAATTTAGTTATATGGTCCTCATAATTATAAACCTGTTGATCCAGGTAGATGAACAGGCCGAAGGACAAAAGGAAAAAGACTACCGGGCTAAAATAACTTTTGCGCCGGCCATCAAAGTAATTCTGATAGGCTGTTGCCGGGCGCATAAGCAGGTCGGCGAACAGTTTGAATATGCCTTTGTCAGTATGGGTAAATCCATGCCATAGTTCATGCGCTATATTATGCATGGTAAGCCTGCCGACCCCGGCCTTTTGGCCACATTCAGGGCAATAAGGAGAACTAAATACCGCTTTACAGTTGGAACATTGACTCGTCATATGATCAAAAATATAACAAATCTCTTATCGGGCATTATTTGCCGTAGCGTAAACCAGCATATATCCTGAAAGATAATTCCAACAAATATTACAGTCAATAGAACTAACCTGGTAAGAATTGCAGACAGACCTCATGACTTACCTCGCTGCTATGATCAGGCTTAATCCTACCAGGTAAAGCAGCAGCATAATGTTTAGGGCCGAGGATGTGCCTTTGGGCGCATCACGGAATTCCGTCCAGATAAAAATGCCCCAAATGGCGGCTACCACCGTGGCTCCCTGCCCGAGGCCATAAGAAATTGCCGGACCAGCTTTACCAGATGCAATAATGCTGAATGACATGCCCACGCACCAGATGGCTCCTCCGAGGATACCGGTAATGTGGTTTTTTAAACCTCCTTTAAAATAATCGGCATAAGTAACGGAAACACCTGTAAATGGTCGCCGCATCAGCAGGCTATTGAATAAAAAATTACTGAGTAAAATACCGATAGCAAAAAAAACAACGGCGGTGTACGGACTGAGCTTGCCCTCTTCCGGAACATTAAAATCAGGGAACATGGCTGCTGCTACATACTTATAAAAAAAGCCCATCAGCACACCGGCAACAATGGATAATACCAGTCCTCTTGAAGAAGGGCTTTTACTGCCGGCCTGCATTTTCCGGTAAGCATTGGCATTTAATAAAATGGCCAGCACAATGAGCGCTACGCCTCCGAACAGGTATAATTTGTTACCAACAGGGTTGGCAATATAATTTACAATTACACCGATTACCAGGGCAAGTCCGATGCCCACCGGGAAGGCCACCGCCATGCCCGCAATGGCGATGGCAGCAACCAGTAAAATATTGGCCGCATTGAATATAATTCCACCGATAATGGCAGAGGCAATATTGCCCTGGCTCGCCTGTGAGATATCTGCTATAAAACTTCTTCCGCCACTGCCGGTACTGCCAATGGTAAAAGCAAAAAATAAAGCCAGCAACAAAATTCCAATTACATAATCCCAATAAAACAATTCAAAACGCCAGGAGCCCGCGGCAAGCTTTTGCGTGTTTGCCCAGGATCCCCAGCACAACATCGTGATGATACAAAATATGATCGCCGTTGAATAATTGTCTATGATAAACATGGTGACTGTTTTATTGTTGGTGGAACTATTTCTTTGCCGCGCTGGTATTTACCTGCATTCCGTCTACAGGGGTATCGGCATATACGATTGCTTCCGAAGACCTGATCTTGTTATCTTTTGAAGGGTTCAGTATTTTTATTTTTACCGAATGCTTTCCTTTTGGCAACTGGTATTTCCAGGCAAGGTCGTAGCGCCGGGTGGTGTAACTGACGGGCCATTTGGGCGACTCTGCCAGTTTGCCATCCAGCCAGAGTTCTGTATTAAAAACATAAGTTGACTCACTGCCCCATTGCGAGGCATCGCCCTTTAAGGCAAACCCAATTCCATCAAAGTCGAAGCTTAGTTCGTCGTTGTTTTCATTCCATTTTACCGGCGCCATGGCAACGGGATACTGGCCTTCAAAACTTTTTTCAAACCTTACAGCCACTGGTTGTTGAAGTGTGATGGAGACATTGTCTTTATTTATTTTACCGCCATTCAGTTCTATATTTTTAAGCGCGTGTTGGTAACCGGTTTCATACACATCGTTCAGGCTCATCGTAGTGTATTTAAAGTCGATATCGGCTGCCTGCTGCAGGCCCCTTTTCCAAAAATCCGGTATTTTATCGTAGCCGGATATGGCGCCTAAAATTCCTCCTACCGTTGAAGGGTTACAATCAGCGTCCTGGCCGCAACGTGTCGTAATCTCCATCGATCTTGTAAAATCTCCGCCGCCATAGAGCAACCCTATTACCACATAAGCGGCATTCACTTTAGCGTCAATATTAAATGGCGCAAATACGCCTTCCGGACAGCCGATGTCGTTCGCCCATTTTTGCTGAACACCGAGCCAGGTTTGTTTCCAGTCGCCAGGATATTTTTTGTGCCATTCGATCACATCGCGAATGCATTGATAAAATTCACTTTGCGGAGGTATTGTTTCCAATGCTTTATTGACCACATAATTTATATCGCCTGATGTAAAAGCGAGGGTGTACATGGCGCCGACATATACGCCGCCATACCATCCATCTCCATAGTTCATAATATGCCCGATCTTATCGCTGATGGCTGAGGCGGTGTTCGGCATACCAGGACTCATCAATCCAGCAAAATCACTTTCGATCTGGTAATCGATACAGTCTGCGTGCGGGTTGTTTTTCCAGGCGCCACTTTCCGGTGCTTTGATTCCATTTAAAATATTATAACGGCCGGCCTGGTTGGCATGCCACAGCATATAACCCGCATGGGCAAACGCATTTGCAAAAGAATCGACCGGCGCATCTAAACCATATTTTTCAAATACGTCAACAAATGTAAGGTCCATATACAAGTCATCATATAGCCCGGCATTTTCCAGCATATTTTTTTTAACCAGGCTGTCGTTCCAAACGAGGGGTTGGTAATCGCCAATAAATGTGCCCTGGAAACGGAACTCGTAGGGTCCGCCAAATGTGACGCCGATGGTTTGCCCGGCCCAGCCGCCTTTAATTTTATCTCTCAAAACGTCTTTGGAAATAGTGATCTTTTTTTGTGCATAGATGTGTTGCATTGCTCCGGCAATACAGATGAGCACCAGTAGTTTTTTCATTGATGGAGTTTATATTTTATAAGTTTTAGGTGATGTGTAGGCTATAGTGAAGCGTCATTTTTTCATGGGTTGATGCATCATCAGGTCCTCAATTATTTTTGCGATCTCTCCGGGTGTTTGCTTAAAAGTGAGGTAGGTAAATTTTTCACCGGGGATTAAGATATTTTTGCCATCATCTTTTACCTCGAAATTTAATTTGCGATAATTGAAAAACGGGGAGATCCCGCGAACTGCTACGAGTACAGCAGTTTGGTCCCAGCTATTACGGCCGATCGTGTTCTTATCTTTTGCTAAAGCCACTTCATATGCATCTTTAACCGGGCTGCCTTGTATGGTGTCGTTGTGTATCAACCGAATTCCTGTTAATATTTTTTCGCCGATTTCGAAGCCACTGATGATCAGTGGGGTGGGCCATTCGGTAAACACTTTTTGTGAAGCGGCTGCATCTACCTGCACATTGAATTCGTAGCCGCTGTTTCCATCCTTGTCTATCCGGGCAGCCATGGACACCAGTTCCTTAACTTTCTTTATCACTAATTCTTTTCCATTCAACGCAGAATATTCATCGGCGGTTGAAGCAAGCAGGCCGGCTAAATTGGTAAAGAAGCCCACGCTTACAATTGTTACACTTTTATCTTCCCGGGACGATAAAATTTTCCTGTATAAGCTGACCGCTTCAGCTGCATCGTCATTACTTTTTATGGCATGCGGATATCTTGCAACGATCGCCTGCGCCCACTGCTGCTGGCAGTCTTTATTAGGAAGTGTTTTTTTAGTTATGCCAATTGGTATGTCCGGTCTGTTGAAATAAGTATTTAATACACTAATCGTAGGAGTGGTCGTTTCGAACGCGTTGCAGGAAATAATCGCAAGTAAGTTGGCTTCTCCCATATCTGCGAATGCATGCAATAATGCCATAGCGCCCACATCATCATAGTCGGGAGCGATATCCGTGTCAAAAATAATGTTTACCGGTTTTTGTTTTTGCGCAAAAGAAACAATGGAAATAAAAAGAAAAATAAAGAGCAATGATTTTTTCATGCAATTGTTTTTATATTGATATAATTTTTAAATATTTAACCGGCATTGCCTAAAGTAACTGGCTGATCAATTCATGTTTATAGGGAGCAGATGCCTGCGCACCCAACCTGGTAACAGATATCGAAGCAGCCTGGCAGGCAAATTCCACCGCGGCCAGCATTGGTTTATTTTCCGATAATGCTACCGCCAATGCACCATTGAATACGTCACCTGCCGCTGTTGTATCTATCGCCTGAACTACCGGCGCGTTTATCATCGAGCATTGATCTCCATGTAATACCAGCGCTCCTTTGGAACCTAACGTGATGATGACCGTAGCAATGCCCTTTGCCTGTAGCGATCGCGCCGCTTGTTCAGCCGTAACTTCATCGGTTATCTTTATCCCGGTGAGCATGGACGCTTCTGTTTCGTTGGGCGTGATGATGGAAATGTGTTGAAGCAGTTCATCGGGAAGTGACGTTACCGGCGCAGGATTTAAAATAACTTTTATATTCGAGCTCGCAGCAAGAGAAGCTGCATGAGCAACTGTTTCAAGAGGGATCTCCAATTGCATTAAAACAATGGCTGCACCTTTGATACGCTCCATGGCCGGCATAATATCCTGAACGCTCAAATGCGCATTGGCGCCAGGCGCAACTACAATACAATTCTCCGCCTGGTCATCTACTGTAATTAAAGCCACGCCTGAAGGATGCAGCGGATCTTCAAAAACAAAGCTGGTATCAATGGCTTCTTCTCTAAATAATTGCACCGATTGCTTACCAAAAATATCGTTACCGGTTTTACAGACCAGCGTTACATTTCCCCCGAGCCTTGCTGCCGCAACGGCCTGGTTAGCGCCCTTTCCGCCTGGGTTCATTAAAAATGTTCCTCCAAGGATAGTTTCACCCGGCGCAGGCAGATGCGGCGCTTTTATTACCATATCCGTATTGGAACTTCCGATTACAAGGATGGAGGATATCATATAGCCAAATTTGTTAGAGAAGATAAATGTATAGAATAGATTTGATTTGTGATGATAGTTTATTAGCGAGAAGTATAAGCCCGGGCTGTTGCTAATTTTATTAAAAGTGTTTATCTTACCAACAGCAGCAGCACGGGCAAGACTGGTAGGGCAGAGCCGGGCAGGTTTTAAATGTAGCGGGTTAGGTAAAATCAATTCCTGGCTATGACTGCGGGAACAGGTTTTGCACCCAATATTTGCAAATGCGAAAGTGTTATTGTCTTATGAAAAAGCTACTAACTTCAATTCAAATTCGGGATATGAAAAATATTTTTTTCAATTTGCTTTTTTTCTTTGTCGTGTTATTGGTTGCAATTGCCAGCACCTCATTTTATAAAAAAGCCGCCCGGACTAACGGCTACACCAAAAATGACGTTATCAGTTGCGGTACGGTCCTTGCCGATATTGCAGCGGGTAAAGACGGTAAATTCATCTCCGTTTTGCCCGGCTGGGGAAACCACGGTTACACGATCTCTACCGGTAACGACAGCACGCAATTATACTTTGACCAGGGCCTGAGTTTTTATTTTAGTTACCATTTCAGGGAAGCGCTTGCATCCTTTAAAGAA
>JBDSLD010000341.1:0-22513 GCA_039916545.1 Ferruginibacter sp. | reverse complement strand
GACACAGGGCTGGAGCCCTGCGCCTGAAGGAGGCCAGATGGCAACTTCTCCGCATGTTTGTGACTTTGGCTTACCATACTATGAAAAAAAATCTACCATTTTCGTGATCCAGGCTCCCTCTCTTTTGGAGAGAGCCAGTCCCGACCTTTCGGGAGCGGGGGGTGAGGTATTATATTATCTGCTCCAAATTCTTCTTATCAAATACCGCACTAAGTTGAAGCCCCATCGATTCTATCCGGACCTTTGCACGATTGCCAGAAAGTTCAACCAAAACGCCCTGGTAATTCATCAAAACCCCTTGTTTTATCCTTACCTTGCTATTGATATCCAACTTAGAAATTTCTTCTACCTGAACATCTGAAAACTCATGCAGGAACTTTTTTATGATAAGAATGTCTTCATCTCTGACACGCGCCGGCTTACCCAGCCAGTAAACGAAGTTGATGATGCCGGTGATACTCCGGAGCTCCCATTTTTCTTTTTCCGGAACCCTTATAAATACGTAAGATTTGAATATTGGTTCCAGTACTACTTTTTTTCGATCACTCCACTGTTTGACTACTTTATTTAGCGGGCAATAGTTTTCAATTCCCTTTTCATCCAATAAGCCGGCTACTTTTTTTTCCCATCTTGGCTTGGTATAGACGGCAAACCAATGTAAATTATTTTGTTCCATAAAATAGCTTCGCTATCCCTCAGTCACAGTGACTGAAGCCTTTGATGATAAACTTTTAATTATTATGCGATTAAATTATTAAAATCTTTGGTGAGTCTTGAACTTCACCCCCTCAATAAGGCCTCAAAGACTCACTCGGGCCAGCTTCTCCAAAAGAGAGGGGGTTTAAGCTCTTCCGTTATTCCCTGATTTTTTTTAAAACCTTCTTCCAGAAATTTTTTAGTCCCGAAAACCAGGGCTTCTTGTCATCGATCGCATAGCCGTAACCGTAACCATAACCGTAACCGTAGCCATACCCATAGCCGTAGCCATATCCGTTGCCAAAATTGCCGATATTAATGCCACGCTTTTTTACTCCGTTGAAAACGATGCACATGTTGTTGAACTTTTTTTGCTGGTTCAATTCATTGATCATTTTCAGAAATATCTTCGGTGTCCGGTCGTGGCGAATTACATACAGTGTTACATCCCCGTAGCCTTTCAGCAACTGCGCGTCCGTAACAGGCCCGATGGGCGCCGTATCGATAAATACATAATCAAACTCTTTTTTAATATATTCCATCATGTTCTGGTAAGCCGGCCTGCCAATCAGCTCGGTAGGGTTGGGTGGAATAGCACCAGCTGGTATGATAAACAGGTTAGGGATAGAAGTTTCCCGGATGATTTCTTCTATGGTAGCGGAGCCAACAACGTAGTTCGAGATACCCGGATCGCGCGTTACATTCATGAGCTTGCTAAGTTTCGGCTTGCGGAGATCCATTTCCATAAGGGCTACTCTTTTACCGGTAAGGGTAAAGCTGATGGCAAGGTTGATAGCCATAAAACTCTTGCCCTCGCCGGAAACACTGGAAGTTACAAGCAATGTCTTGTGTACGTCATCCAGGCCAATATAGGCAAGATTGGTACGGAGCGCCCTGAACTGTTCGGCGATTACCGTTCTTTTACCTTCCATGATAACGATCGGGGAAGCGGTGCCAGCCTGCACGATCTCTCCTACGAAAGGAACGTCGGTCTTTTCTTCAATGTCATCACGGAACAATACCTTGCTTTTAAATTGCTCCTTTAGCAATACCATAAAAACCGCTGCAAGCAAGCCTACAATAAAGCCGGTTATGTAAAAATTCTTTGGTACGGGCCTCACCGGCCCGGAAGAACTGGGCGTTTCCAATACCCGGAGATCGGCTCCTGTTGAAGCAGAAGAAATGGCAGTTTCTTCTCTTTTTTGCAACAGGTAAGTGTAAATATTATTTTTAATATCCAGCTGCCTGCTAATTTCCAATAAACCACGCTCTTTCTGAGGAACTGATTTCAGTAAATTATTATTCAGGCTGATATTTTTGTTGATATCCGATTGAACCGTTTGAAGATTGACTTTAATATTCGCTATATTCTCCAGTATGTCTTTCTTTAAACGGCTAACCTTTTCTTTCCCCAGTAAAACAGGTTCGCTATTTTCACCGCTGATGGCAATTGTATTTTCCAGGTCGAATTCAGCTGTGTATAAATTCCCCAAAAGGCCGCTAAGGGTGAGGTCTGTAACCAGGTTGAGCGAGGGCACTGTACCCGGCTTGTGCCCCTTGGTTAATACGTAGTTCCGGATATCAGCCAATATTTCGAGTTGCAGGTTTACATCACCTTTTTTTAGATCCAGTTCCCTCACCCTGTCCAGGTAAAGCTCCCCTTGTTTACCAACTGTATACAAGGACTCCCGGTTCTTGTACGCTTCAATATTTTCTTCTACACTATCCAATTGGTTAATCACAAAATTCATCCTGTCATCAATGAAATCGAGGGTTTTGGCAGCGATTTGGTTCTTGTCTTCAATGCCTTCCCGGTTATAGACTTCAAACAGCTTTTTTAGGATGGCGCGCGCTTTCTCCGGTACCGGTGTTTCCAGTTTTACATCCAACACGGTGGAAGAAGTGGAGATAGGCACAGCCCGTAAAGAGCCAATGATTTCGGCAGCTGAACTGGCAATCGGGCGTGTTATGACAAAATAATTTTTGCCAATTACAGCGGTATTATATCTTTTATTGATAATAGCTCTATAAAAAGTATTACCCAATAAAACGGTGCTGTCAAAGGCAACATGCTGGCCGTTAACCTCTAAACTTTTACTTTTCCAGTCTATTTTAAAAGGATATTTTCCATAGCTGTAAATGCTGTCTTCCTGCAAGGCCACGAATGTAACGGGTGAGTTGTCACCATACAATTCCTCCAGCCTCACCTTTCCCTGGTTGTATACCGTTGCATAAAGATCCAGTGAGCTCACCACTTCCTGCATGAGGCCGGACGAGCGGATTACGAGTATCTCATTTTCAACGATCTTTTTTTCACTGAATATATTTAGGGCATCCAGTACCTTGGAATCTCCCGAACCTTTGTTGGGATCTTTCAGCAGAACTTTTGCAGAAGCTACATAAATTGGTATCTCGGCCCTTAAGTAAATAAAAGAAACGGCCAAAGCGATAGGGATCGTCAAGGCAAACAAGGGCCAGAAAGGAAGGTATTTCTGAATCAGTTGAACAAATATGTTTGTTTCCTGCTTCTCCTTGAAAAATTGCTGTTCGTTCATAACTGGTTAACACATTCAATTAGCGGATGATCCTGTCAAGAATTAAGACTATAAAAGTGATGCCCGAAATAATGCTCGTATAGAGCAACTGGTTCCGGGTTCTCCTTTGCTCCTCATCGATCTTTTCCTCATTGGGTTTAACCACCACTACATCATTGGGCTGCAGGTAATACCAGGGGGAAGTAAAAATGGATGGATCCTCCAGGTTAAGGTGTTTTATTTGCTTTGTGTTATTTTCTTCCCGTATCACCATTAATTTACTTAACTGCGAATTTTGCGTAACACCGTTGCTTTTGGCCATTACTTCCAATAGGGAAATCTTTTCTTCGGGCATTTCCACGATCATTGAGGAAGTTTCCCCTAGTACGGTTACCCTATGGTTGCTGAATGCAACAGTAACGATGGGATCTTTGAGGTAAGGAAGAAGGTCTACTTCCAACTTGTTTTTTAGTTCTTTGCGGGTGAGGCCGATCACGGGAACTTTACCCAGTTTGTGGAGGTAGATATTTCCTTCAACACTCACCTGGAAACCCGTTTGAGAAGATACCCCGCCCGCAGACACACTCGTTGTTGCTTTATTAAACAACAAGTCTTCCTGTATACTCAAACTAGATATGGAGATGGCCAGCAAATCATTTTTTTGAATCTTAAGTTCCATATCATTGGTCACAAAACCGCTGATGGTGGTATCGCGTTTGATATCCTTGAAATAATAAGCCGGCTGGTAAATTTTGCAGGAGCTAAAGAAAATAGCTACAGATAGTATGGTTGCAATCAACAACCCTTTATCAAAAAAGAAGAGGATTTTTTTTGTCATGTTTTTCAACGCGCTTGGAATACCCTTGTTAAACTGATACTGTCTTTTAAAGATGTTGATCAATCAATATTGGTACATGTATAACTTATCTTACAAACTTCGTAAAAATAAACCATACGAACAATTCTATCCGCTAAAGGTAAAGCAATGAAAAGGGTAAGAAAGAAAACTCATTACCCGTGTGTATTTTGAACATTATCTGTAAGCTCAGGAAGTTTTATTCAAACTCTTTTTTCTCTCATCCCTTATTTTCTTTACGCCATATCCCACACCAACAGCCACTAACAAACTTACACCCCCATCGATAGGCGCATCGGGGTCTCCATACGGATCATCCGGATTCCCAATCTGGGCACTGACAATTTGCGGTAGAACACAAAATGATAAAACAAAAACGATGAATAAAATAAGTGACCGGGAATACTTTTTCATATAATTTTTTGTTGTGTTGCAGGCATCAACCTACAATTTGATATTTTAACTGCAAATTAGGAATTGTTTTGCTTCTAAAATATTTAATTAAGTTATCATTATTCTATACGTAAATATGCAGGCCGGGGTTCGCATTCTCAATTTACTTTGGCGCAACTGCACTTGTTTGGAGTTAAACGAAGTTTTTCAACTTATTGTTGTTCTACAAACAAGAATTTTCTCCCTTTGAGAGATCAATTGCCGGTGATTTAGATGTATCCGTGGTCACTACCAAGTGATTCATTGGATTGGAAAGGTAGTCACCGATAGCCGTCCTTTTATAAATCAATGCTCACTTTTCAATCCGCATTAAAGGAGCAGGAATTTTTTTTCATCAAAACGCCAAATCCGGATGGTAAGAAGCGTATAAATCGTAAAAAAAGGAAACTTGCGCATAAATGTTTGGCTTTTTTATTTATTATTGAAAATGAAAAAGCCATTTTATACTACATTGGCATACTCGGCTATGGTTGCTTTTTTATTATATTGGGTCGGTCTTGCCATTCTATCGATGCCCGCAAATCCAGCAAAGAATCTTTTAGCAAGCAGGGTAACCCACTTCAAAAGTGCATTTGGAACTACCTGGAAGTTGTTTACACCACCTCACACTTATAATATCCGGTTATATTATATTGTAAGAAATATTTCCTCCCCGTTTAAAGCCGATACACTTGAAGTGCTGGAAAACATCTCTCTAAAAAAACAGCAGGCTGCACCTTTTAATCAAAAGGAAAGCATTACAGATGCCCTTGTTAATAATAACGTTATAGGCGTTTTAAACGCTGTCTGGGAGAACAGGGAAATGCCCCAGGTCGATTCCGCCGGCACGGCCGACACCATTTATATTGCCAGGGTAGTGGCTGAGAAGGCCAATAACAGGAATTATCAAATTTATTTGGCCAGCCTGCACAATTATTGCCGGTTGGTATTGAAAGAAAATAACCTGAACGAAGCCGGTAAGGAGGTCAAAATTGTAATCAAAGAGAAACTTATAAAGCCATTTGCGGATATTGATAATGCAGGCTTTGTACCAAAAGAAATCGTAGTTTTTGCAACCGACTATAAGCCCATTAATTAATGATAACAGCACAGATAAGGCAAACAATGGAATGGCTGCAGGAGAAAAATTACAAGTCATTTTACCTGGCGTTTCTACGAGTGGCCCTTAGTTTATGGCTGTTAAAAGAAGTTTGTATCAATTGGTCCTCGATGGATATTTTGTACGGACCATTTGCTTTTTCTATACCTAAAAATAACTTTCTAACCAGCATACCAGGCGGCGCATCCATATTGATCCATAATCATTACCGCATCTTTGTAATTATACATATATCGGTTATCCTGCTAAACATAAGCGGTATCGGCAGATGGGCTACAGCTTTGCTGTTACTGGCTATGGTTCATATATTGCAACAAATGAACGGGTTGGTTTTTAATAATGGAAATGCCTTGGTTAAATTGGTATTGCTCTACCTGATCTTCGCGGATTCCTATCAATACTTTGTATTATTCAAGTCCAACCGAGAGGACAATAATAAAAGGAAATTTAGAAACTTATTGAGTAACCTGGCAGTATTGTCAATTATGCTTCAACTTTGCCTGGCTTATTTTGCAAGTGGTGTGTCAAAAATAATGGATCCTTATTGGCAAAACGGTGAAGCAACTTATTATGCTTTGTCAATGGAACGTTTTATGGGTACCCTACTTAACAAATACATCGTACAACACCGGTGGATTGACTACCTTAGCAATTACGTCGTAATTGCGTTTGAATTGCTATTTCCATTTTTGATATGGGTAAAAAAATTGCGCTCCCCCCTTTTAATCACAGGGATCCTATTTCATCTTGGAATTTATATTTTCCTGATGATATATGGCTTTCAGATTGCCTTCATATTGCTGTATGGTTTGTTCCTGCCGAATAACAAACTATTAAAAATCCTAACCTTTATAAAATTTGATAAACCGGGTGCAAACAGTAATGTTTCTAATAAGGTTGATTAACGCGGACCGCGTGAAATCCCTCACTAAAAAAGTTTGTGTTTCAATTCATAACAACATGCTGTAGTGAGTAATTGAAATTATAACGGGGCTCCGGGCTGCAATAGGCAAAGGCAATATTACCGGGCCCGTTACGTAGCAGGCACAGAAGCTTCCAATAACTGATCCTGTGCAATCGGCGATTTAAGGTTGCCGAGTGCCACTTTGATCCTTGTCCATGCTCTTTCGATATTTGCCATACTGTTGGCAAAAGAAAAACGTACGCAATTTGGATCACCGAAAGCTTCTCCCATTACAGATGAAACATGCGCCACATTAAGCAAATACATGGAAAAATCCGCAGAATTGGTTATTTTATTTACGCCATCTGACTTACCATAATAATAAGATACATCCGGGAAAATATAAAAAGCGCCATCCGGTTCCGAACATTTAAAACCAGGAATATCTTTGATTAGCTCCATTACCCTTGCTCTTCTCCGGGTAAATTCTTCTGTCATTTCAAGTGATGGCTTCAGGTCGGTGGTAAGTGCCACTACTGCTGCCTTTTGAGTGATAGAACAAGTTCCGCTGGTAAACTGGCCCTGTAATTTTTCGCAGGCTTTTGCTATTTCTACATTCGCTGCAATATATCCCAGGCGCCAACCGGTCATAGCGAAACCTTTGCTTAACCCATTGACAATGATCACCCTGTCTTTCAAATCCGCGAATTGTGCGATACTTTCATGCTTGCCCACAAAATTGATGTATTCATATATTTCATCGGAAATAATATAGAGCTCCGGGTATTTCCTGAATACCGTTGCAAGGGCATCCAGTTCTTCTTTGCTATAAACAGCACCTGAAGGATTGCAAGGAGATGAAAAAAGGAATATTTTAGATTTTGGCGTTATTGCAGCTTCAAGTTGCGCCGGCGTTATTTTAAAACCACTTTCCAGGGAAGTATGTACTTCTACCACGGTAGCCCTGGCTATTTTTACCAATTCTGAATAAGTTACCCAATACGGGGTAGGAATAATTACTTCCTCCCCTTCATCTGCCAATGCCAGTATAGTGTTTGCCAGGCTTTGCTTTGCCCCGGTTGAGGTAACGATATTTTCAGGTTTATAATCAAGGTTATTATCTCTTTTTAATTTAGTGCATATTGCTTCCCTCAGGTCCAGGTAGCCTGGTACCGGGGTATAATGGCTAAAATTATCATTGATTGCCTTTATCGCAGCATCCTTTATATGTTGAGGTGTGTCAAAATCAGGCTCGCCCAGGCTAAGGTCGATGACATCAATTCCATTGGCCCGCAGCTCACGGCCTAATTTGGCCATTTTTAAGGTTTCAGGCTCAGAAAAACGATTTAATAAAGAAGATAGTTGCATGAATTATAATTGAAGCGCAAAATTAAAAGAAATTGAACTTTATTTCGCATTATTGTTGATAATTCGCCCGAAATGTTTGAAAATTTTCGAATAATCTAACCACTCAGGGCTTATCATACTGAAAAATTAAAGACGATAAATCAGGAACTATCTTTCTTTCTCTTGTTAATTCATGCTGGTATAATACCTGCCCCAGGTGTTTCAGGAAAGGAAAACCTAATGAATCATAATCATATTTGTCATCATTCAATACCCCATCTTTATTACAATATATTGTTGCAGATAAAAAGAATTCTATTTTTTTATCAAAATCGACGATGTAGGCTACATCAGTAAGTTGGCCATAGGCATCTCCTACCTTATTAAAAATACGGAGGTTTTTTGGCAGGGCTTCTTTTTCTGAACCGAATAATAAAAATTTACAATATGCAGGCCAGTAGCTGGCTGTATCAGCAGAGTAAGGTGGAAAAGTGCTTTCAGTTGGTAACTGGCTCATATATTTCAGCAGGAAATTTCTATCCTCCGCCGTTATGTTAAACCGCTGTGCCGCGGGCACTTTACTGGGAAAAACGAGGCCAACCAATATGGTATGTAAATCTTCCAAACTGATCCTGTTCTTCTTTGAAAAATCCATTGGTTCATTTATCAATTTGCCTTTCCTGTAAAATGCGGACCCAATAGAATCATTCCGCGGCAGGTAGGTCGTGGTATCAGCTTGCCAGGGTTGGCTATACAGTAAACTATCTCGCTCATTTAAAAATTTTACCGGATTGGTATGCCGGTTTTCATCCGGTGAAAGAAATATATCCAGGCGATGGAGCAGCTGAGCGTCGCCATATCCCTTTTTATGTAACTGGTCATTAATATAGGCTGGCCCTAAAAATTCGTATAACCGATTGAACGCATCGTTGTCACTAACCATCAATATTTTTTTAATATACTGTGCAATGGAAGGTTTGCCAAATGGCTCCGATGGATCATTGTAAACCGCCGTCTGCCCGCTATAAGCCCGCTCTGTAAGCATCGTGGTATTTTTATCTAATCCATTGATCTTTAATTCGTTTAGTCGTTGCAGGGCCAGTATGCTTACTGGAAATTTTACCGTTGACGCCGGGTAGAAATAGCTGGCCGGATTCAGATTGAAATAATAATTTTTTAATACAGGTATCCCATTGGCCCCTTTATCAATCTGTGTATAGATCAATTGTACGTTCAAATCCTTGCGATTTTGAAGGATCGTGTCGAAATACTGTGGATATTGTTTCAATATACCTTCCAGTAATGTGTCGGTATGGGTGCTATCCGCCGAACCAGGAGACACCAATTTTGGGGAAACAGTGTCGATGGGAGCAGCTATTTTTTTAGGCGAAGAATAAGAAATTAAGAATAGACCAATAATTAAACAGACCGCGGTACTTTTCAGGAACATACAAGTAATTTTCTATGCAAAAATGAGTAAAAACTGCGAACACAATCAAAAACGATTCGCTGATTCAAGAGAATAACGAATGGATTTATTTATCATACCTCGCAGGAGCTGCTGCCTTGGCCCCTTTGCCTCAAACCAAAAATGAATTTAATTTCACAACTTTAAAAAAGCGGCCTATTCCTTCAATGAGTTTTTCCCCTATCTTTGCAAACTTCTAAAAAATTAACAACGTAGCTACTAAAAGTAACCATTTATGAAATTGAAAGGCTTAGTCTGGTTTTTCGCGATTGCTTTAATTCTTATTTCCGTTTGGGAATTGTCGTACACGTGGGTGATACGCAGTTATGAAGGTAAGGTAAAAGTACAGGCAGAAAAATTTGTAAAGACCCAGTTCCCTGATGTTAAAGGAGAAGATAAGGAGCTGCTTGTAAAAAACAGGATGCAGCGTATCCTTGACAGTACCAGGGATAAAAGCATTTACCCGGTTGTAGGTACCACCTATCAGAAGTGTAAGGAAAATGAATTGAAACTCGGTCTTGACCTACAGGGTGGAATGAGTGTTACCATGGATGTGAGCCTCGAAGGGCTATTAAAATCCATGAGCAACAACCCAAAGGATCCGGCGCTTTTGAAAGCTATTCAGTCGGCAAATGCCCAAAAAGTAAACAGCAATACAGACTACATCACCCTTTTTACCGGGGCTTATAAACAACAAAATCCGGATGCTAAACTTTCTTCATTATTCGCCGGAGCAGGCAAGCAAATAAAAATTACCGATGGTGACGATAAAGTAACTGACCAGATCCGTACGACTGCCAAAGGCGCTATACAGGAGACCTACAAAATTTTATTAAAACGCATTGACAAATTTGGTTTGGCAAGTCCGACCATTAACCTGGATGAGAACCGTGGTGTGATAAACGTGGAACTGCCGGGTATATCAGACAAGGTAAGGGTAAGGAAGTTATTACAGGCAAGCGCTAACCTACAGTTTTGGGAAGTATACAACACCGGTGAATTAAAAGATGGATTACTAAATGCCGATAGAGCGGTAAGCGAATACCTGAGTGGCATCAGCGTAACTGACACTACCAAAAAAGATGCATCGGATTCGATAAAACTGTTGGCAAATCAAAATGCTTTTTTCAAGGTAATCAACCCGATCGATGCACAGCAGGATCCAAAAACGGGCCAACCGGTTTATGCTGCTGCAATTGGAAGTATTGCGCTTAAAGATACTGGCGTATATGCGAGTTACATGAATCTTGATGTGGTTAAGAACAGCTTTCCGGCGAATGTAAAGTTCATGTTGGGTGTTGAAGAAAAAGCTCCGAAAAGCGGTCTTCGTTTTTATCCATTATATGCAATCAAGGGAATTCCCGGAACCGATAAAGCGAAGTTAGAGGGTGAAGGTGTGGAAGAATCAAGCCAGAGCTTTGATGAAAAAGGAAGGCCTTCCATTAAAATGCAAATGACCAGCGTTGGTTCCAAAACATGGGCCAGGCTGACTACAGATAATACCAATCGCCCGATAGCAATCGTATTGGATGAGGTGGTTTATTCGGCGCCTAATGTAACCGGGCCTATTGAAGGCGGAAGCTCAGAAATTTCAGGCAATTTCACTACGGAAGAAGCACAGGATCTTGCTAACATATTACACTCAGGTAAGACAAATGCGCCTGCTAAAATTGTTGCTGAACAGGTTGTAGGCCCTACCCTTGGTAAGGCTGCAGTAAATGGAGGGATGTTGGCTTTTGGCGTTGCCTTCCTGGTGATCTTTACTTTGATGTTAGTTTATTATAACAATGGAGGCTGGGTAGCAAATATCTCGCTGATATTGAATTTACTTTTTACAATTGGTGTACTAAGCGCCATGGGCTTCACTTTGACTGCTGCCGGTATCGCCGGTTTGGTATTGACCATCGGTATGGCGGTGGATACCAACGTAATTATATTTGAAAGGATCAAAGAGGAACTCACAAAAGGTAAATCTTATCCGCAGGCAGTCAATGATGGTTACAGGCGTTCACTCGCTCCCGTTATTGATGCGCACGTTACCACTTTATTAACGGCGATCATACTTGCTTATTTTGGTTTGGGACCCGTACTTGGATTTGCCACTACGCAGATCATCGGTATCCTGTTATCCTTATTCTGCGGAATTTTGGTATCCAGGCTGATCACTGATTTCTGGACAAATAAGAATCGCCATTTTAATTATTTTACCGGCGTTTCCAAACGTGTTTTCAAACATGCCAAATACGAATTTATTAAATACAGGAAAGTAGCTTACGGTATTTCCATTGTCGTTTTATTATTAGGTATCGGCTCTTATTTCAATGGCTTCCATTATGGAGTTGAATTTAAAGGCGGACGCAGTTACACGGTTGAATTTCCACAATCTGTATCCAATGAAATGGTGCAGGACGACCTGAGAAAATCATTGGAAGGTGATTTTCCGATCATTAAAACTGTTGGTAATAATAAGCATTTGAACATCACCACTTCCTATTTGATCGGGCACGATAACGCAGACGATTCTGTACAGTTAAAACTGTATGAAGGATTGAAAAAAGTGTTACCTAATGTTACTTACGAAGATTTTTCTAAAAACCATATCCAGAGTTCACAGACCATACAGCCAACCATTTCTGCCGATCTTAAGAGTGGCGCTATCAAGGCAATTATTTTTGGCTTGCTGGCAATCTTTATTTACATTTTTCTTCGTTTCCGGGATTGGAGGTATTCTTTTGGAACCATCGTTGCCTTACTTCATGATGTGCTTGTAACACTTGCGGTATTCTCCTTCCTAAAAGGAATTGTACCATTCCCGTTGGAAATTGACCAGCATTTTATTGCGGCCATATTAACGGTGATAGGTTTTAGTATGAATGATACGGTGATCGTGTTCGACCGGATCCGTGAGTACAGTAAAGGATCGAAGGCAAGTGAGAAAGGCAATATTATTAACCGCGCAATCAACGATACTTTAAGCCGTACGGTTATGACGTCACTGACTGTGTTTTTAACCTTACTAATCTTGTTTATTTTTGGGGGTGAGGTAACGAGAGGTTTTGCATTTGCAATGTTGATAGGTGTGATAACAGGTACTTATTCGTCTATATTCGTTGCGGCGCCGATATTGGTCGATTTTGCAAAAGACAAAGCATTGGGAGAAGCTGAGATCATTAGCAGCGATAAACCAGTGGTGGTAAAGACTGAAAAGGTGGTGAAAGGAGTGAGCAAATAAGCTAAACTGATTTCAATAAAATAATAAAGCCCATTCAGCAATGAATGGGCTTTATTATTTTCAGCAACGATTGGTTGAATTTTTTGAGTAATAGCCGGGCGAACTCGAATTATTCAGGAACATTCAATCGCCTTATATTACGGCTAAATCAGTTAGACTGCAAAAGATGTTCCGCAACCACAGGTTTTACTGGCATTGGGATTTTTGAATGTAAACCCCCTTGAATTTAATCCGCCCTGCCAATCCACTTCCATTCCCATCAGATAAATGCTGTGTGTTTTTTCCATTATGCAGGGTATCCCGTTTATTTGAAAATGCTCATCTTTATCAGTCGGGATATCAAAACCCAATATATAAGTCATGCCGCTGCAACCACCGCCTTTTACACCTAATCTAAGTAAATTATTTTTATCAAATTCAGCCTCATTCATCAAACGCCGGATCTCTTCTATCGCGTTAGGCGTCAAATTTACCGGGGCCATTGTTGTAGTTTCCATAATTTCTTTATTTATGCAAAGGTATAAACATTTTAAAACCGGCAATTCTTCCGATTTTGCGAAAGAAGGAATTTATTAATAAGACCATCGTATTTTTACAAAAAAAATATGTTATTATTTGAAGTAGGATTTGTTGAGTTACAGGGCATGGCAACCGTGGTTCTGTTTGGCTTGTCGTTTTATTTAATGACGGAATTGCGCCTGCTTCGAAGAGAGATTAAAGCCAAACAGCCTGCAACTCCAGGAAATAATATGTTGCCTTTGCAGGCTTATGAAAGACTTACTTTATTTGCTGATAGGATAACCTTGAAGAACCTTGTTGCACGTATGCATTCCTCTGTTTTAACCGCCCGGGAACTACAGGCCGGCTTAGTAGAATCTATTAAAACTGAATACGAACATAACATTACGCAGCAAAATTATATCAATCCTGAAGTTTGGAAAGCGGTCACGAAAATGAAAGAGCAAAATGTTTTTATCATTAACCAGCTGGCGGCGGCACTGCCTGCCCAGGCAAGCGCAATCGATCTGAGTAACCTTGTATTAGAATATAGCTCGAAAGACAATGCCGAACTGGCCCCTGTCGTGCTGGATGCAATACAATTTGAAGTTAAAAAGCTGATCTAAACTTGTTTTGGATTTTCTGTTTACCGTTTTTTATGACGATTGCAATCTAACAAATAGCTAAAAGTATTATCGCCATTCGAAGCCAGGTAATACGTTCAATTCCTTTGCTAACAACGGCAAGTGGTAAATCTTAACCTGACTTATTCTCATATGAAAAAGAAATTTACTGATTCCGGGATCGAGATAAAGGAAGTTTATACGGTCAGCGATTTACCTGTGCAAGGCAGTCAATTGCCAGGTGAATTTCCTTTTATGCGTGGCGTACAGCCTGATATGTACCGTGGTAAATTATGGACGATGCGGCAATATGCGGGGTTTAGTACGGCTGAAGAAAGCAATAAACGTTATCATTATTTATTGTCACAGGGTGTAAACGGATTGAGTGTAGCTTTTGATCTTCCCACACAAATCGGGTATGATAGCGACCATGCTTTGTCCGAAGGGGAAGTAGGAAAAGTAGGTGTAGCCATCGACTCTTTGGAAGACATGGAAGCCTTATTCAAGGGAATACGACTGG
Organism: Ferruginibacter sp.; assembly: GCA_039916545.1. Lineage (GTDB taxonomy): Bacteria > Bacteroidota > Bacteroidia > Chitinophagales > Chitinophagaceae > Ferruginibacter. The sequence continues at coordinate 8,283 of JBDSLD010000341.1, read as the reverse complement.
AAGATATTACCACTTCCATGACTATCAATGCAACGGGATTTATTCTTTTGGCATTTTACATTGCGCTGGCTAAAAAGCAAGGCGCCGACCTGGGCAAAATTTCAGGAACTATTCAAAATGACATCCTGAAAGAATACGCAGCCCGCGGAACATATATCTATCCGCCAAAACCTTCCATGCGTATTATCACTGACATTTTTGAATGGTGCGGTACGAATGTCCCCAAATGGAATACGATCTCTATCTCAGGCTATCATATCCGGGAGGCCGGAAGTACGGCGGTACAGGAAATCGCTTTTACGTTAAGTAACGGTAAGGCATATGTAAAAGCGGCCATAGACAAAGGAATGGATATAAACGTTTTCGGCAAACGGTTATCTTTCTTTTTCAACGCCCACAATAACCTATTTGAAGAAGTCGCTAAATTCAGGGCCGCGAGGAAAATGTGGGCGCTCATTATAAAAGAACTTGGGGCAACCGATCCAAAGGCGATGATGTTGCGTTTTCATACCCAAACAGGCGGAGCTACATTAACGGCGCAGCAACCGTTAAACAATGTTACCCGCGTAGCTATACAAACATTGGCCGCTGTGTTAGGCGGTACACAAAGCCTGCATACTAACGGTTACGATGAAGCGCTAAGTTTACCTACGGAAGAAGCCGCTGGCATCGCCCTGCGCACACAGCAAATAGTGGCTTTTGAAAGTGGCGCACCTGATACTGCGGATCCCCTGGCAGGCAGTTATTTCATAGAAAGTCTTACGGCTGAAGTAGAAAAAAACGCCTGGGGACTGATAGCCAGGATTGATGCCATGGGTGGCAGTGTACCTGCCATAGAACAAGGTTTTATGCAGGATGAAATTGCCAGGAGCGCTTATGAATACCAGCGCCAGATAGAAAGTGGAGAAAAGATAATTGTAGGTGTTAATAAATTCCAATCTGCTGAAAATTATACTACCCCCGGTTTTAAGATCAACGATAGTATCCGGCAAATTCAAATTGATCAAATCAGGGCTTTGAAACTAAAAAGAGACAACATAAAAGTGAAGGAATGCCTGGAGCAAATAAATATAGCCGCACAAGGAACAACCAACCTAATGCCGCTGGTTGTAGAAGCTGTGGAAAATTTTTGCACGCTGGGAGAAATTTCAGATGAGTTAAGAAAGGTTTTTGGGGAGTACAAATAAGATTATTTGGTCCGCGCTATCATTTAAGATCCTGGTGCCAATGTTTAATGATTATATTGCCAGGTCAACTCAAATCATAGTCCAGGAAAAAATTATTTTAAAATCTCCGCTAATTTTTGTTCCAATGCCGGACCACGTAAATTTTTCCCTATAATTTTCCCGTTTGGATCCAGTAAAAAATTTTGAGGGATTTGGGTTACCTGGAACTGTTGTGCTACTGAATTTGCCCAGCCTTGTAAATCGCTCACATGCTCCCAGGTAAGGCCATCCGAGTTTATCGCATTAAGCCAGGCCGGCTTTGTCTTATCTAACGACACACCTAAAACAGTAAAATTTTTATCCTTAAACTTATCATAGTTGGCAACTACATTTGGGTTTTCCTGCCGGCAAGGTCCGCACCAGCTGGCCCAAAAATCAATCAGTACATACTTGCCCCTGTAAGACGCAAGGCTAACCGGGCGACCACTTGTATCAGGCTGTGTAAAATCTTCCATCACTGTACCAATCGCATTTTTCTTCGAGTCGGCTATTTGCTTTGCTACATAATCAGCCATTGGTGAATTCTTAACTTCTGCAGACAATAGGTTGTACAATTCTTCCTGGGCTTTTATATCGTCTGCTGCCAACTGAGTATAATTGATCAGTGCCAACGGAGCAGCGTAGGAACCGGGATGTTGTTTTATAAAATTTTCAGACACTTGCTTCGCTCCTGCCAACGCAGCAGGATCGGGTGGTTTACTGGCAGCAATTGCCTTAATATATGGATTTAGTAAGGAGGATAAAATGGTATAATCCGCGTGAGAAGCCGAACCGGTAACCGCGACTTGCTCAAGTGAATCTTTTACACCCATGATCTTCACCATACTATTGTCTAAAAACAACGTAATGTATGGCGGCTTTTTATTAAACAAAATTACCTTGAAAGATGGAGTAGCTACATTTCCTTTGAAAACAAATGCACTTTTTGTAATAATTGTTTCAGCTTCCGGCACACCGGTTTGCGCGTTTAACAAGGCTACACCAGTGCCATCAGCAAACCCTTTTATAACCCCATTTATGATAAAACCACCCACAGGTTTTGTATTTGCTCCTATTGATGTTGTTGTCTTTGCTACCGGTTTTACGATTTTCGACTTTGGCTTGGTTTGGGTAAAGGCAAGTGCAGGCAAGAGTATGGAGAAAAGAAGAATTTTTTTCATGGTAATTGATAGTAATTAATCAAGGACGCAAATTACGCTGTTTTAATTACATAGATTATGCCAGAACCTTATTTAGGAATTCTTTAGTAGAATGATCGATATCTCCTGAATTTTCCAATGCCTTGATAAAAGCACTCCCAATGATAGCTCCATTCGTGTACTGGCAGGCTGATTGAAAAGTAGGCCTGTCCTTTATACCAAACCCAACAAGGACCGGGTTCTTCAAGTTCATTGCCTGTAATTTTTTGAAATATTCTTCCTGGCCCGTGATGGCCTTGTTATTGCCCGTAGTGGAAGAAGAGGAAACTGCGTACAAAAAGCCGCTGCTTAAGTCATCGATCTTTTTTATTCTCTCCTCGCTGGTTTCCGGTGTTACCAGGAAAACAAAGCGAAGGCCATGCTTTTCAAAGAGTTGTCGGTATTCAGTTTCAAATTCGTACATCGGCAGATCTGGCAGTATAATCCCATCTACTCCAACCGATTCGGCTGCTTCACAAAATTTCTCCAGGCCGTATTGAAGGATTGGGTTCATGTATCCCATCAGGATAATAGGAAGCTTTACGTCGTTTCTTATATTTTTCAACTGTTCAAATAATACCGGAATACTCATTCCATTATCAAGCGCGATCATGTTGCTGTGTTGTATGATGGGACCATCAGCCAGCGGGTCGCTGTACGGCATACCGATCTCAACGATATCCGCGCCATGTTTTTCCAATGATACCAACACATCCTTCATGCTGTGCAAATGCGGATAACCCGCCGTGCAGTAGACGTTTAATACCTGGTGGTGCTTTTCCTTAAATAGCTGATCAATTCTGTTCATAATTATTTTATTTCCAATTCCATTTTAATATCTGACCGTTTGTAGATGGTGCTTGTTATCGGAACTTCAACAAATCCATATTTCCTATAAAGATGTATGGCTGGTTTTAATTTAGTATTGGAATACAATATGATTTTGTGAATTTTCAATTCTTTCGCTTTCGCTATGCAAAATTCAATCATCCTGTTCCCGGTCTTCATCCCCTGGAAACTTTCATAGACTGCCATTTTAGATAATTCAAACACGGTATCCGATACTTTCAACAAAGCAAAGGTACCGGCGATATCTTCATTGCTTTTTGCAAAAAATATAAAACCGCCCTTGTCGAGAAAAAATTGTTTAGGATCGCTCAGCATCTGGCGATCGATTGGCTCTACCACAAAATATTTTTCCAGCCAGTCGGTATTTAACCTGGTAAAATGAGGAGCCAGCTGCGCGCTGAATGGTATCATCTCAATATTACTCACTTTAAATATTTCATGTACGTGGCAAGATCCTTATCTCCTCTCCCGCTCAGGCAAATTACCACTACATCACTACTTTCAAATTTGATATCTTTTAAAACTGAAAAAGCATGCGCTGTTTCCAATGCAGGAATAATGCCTTCTGTTTTAGCAACCTCGAAGGCAGCCGCCACTGCTTCCTCATCTGTAGCACTCATAAATATACCCCTGCCACTGGTATATAAATGCGCATGCAGCGGGCCGATACCCGGATAGTCAAGCCCGGCTGAAATACTGTGTGGCTCTACTACCTGTCCATCTGCGGTTTGCATTAACAAGCTTTTGCTGCCATGCAGGATACCAGGCTTTCCGAGTTGGGTAGTAGCTGCGCTCATACCACTGGTAAGTCCACAACCCGCAGCTTCCACTGCAACCAGTTTTACAGAGAGGTCATCCAAAAAATGATAAAACGCGCCGGCTGCATTACTCCCGCCTCCCACACATGCGAGTACATGTGTCGGTAATTCGCTGCCTGTTTTTTCTAGTAATTGCTTCTTTATTTCTTCACTGATCACGCTTTGAAAACGCGCAACCATATCCGGGTAAGGATGTGGTCCAACAACACTTCCAATAATATAATGAGTATCCACCGGGTTATTGATCCAATCTCTTATTGCTTCGTTCGTTGCATCCTTTAAGGTTTTGCTTCCGCTCAGGGCCGGTACCACTGTTGCGCCAAGCATCTTCATCCTGGCTACATTCGGCGCCTGTCTTTCAATATCTTTCTCGCCCATGTACACGATACATTCCAGTCCTTTCAGCGCACATACGGTAGCGGTAGCCACACCATGCTGACCAGCGCCGGTTTCGGCAATGATCCTTTTTTTACCGAGTCTTTCTGCCAATAATATCTGGCCGATCGTGTTGTTGATCTTATGGGCTCCGGTATGGCAAAGGTCTTCGCGTTTTAAATAAATAGGAACACCGTGCTTATCGCTCAGGCGTTCTGCTAAATACAATGGTGTCGGGCGCCCTACATAGTCTCTTAATAACTGTTGAAATTCTTCCTGGAAAGCAGGGTCGTACATGATCTGCAGGTATTGTTCCTGCAACTGCTTTACGTTTGGATATAACATTTCAGGAATAAAGGCACCTCCGAAATTCCCATAATATCCATGCTCGTTAACTGAAAATTTTTGCTCGCTTGTTGTTATCATTTTCTTTCAATTTTACACGCCTGGTTTAACGGGCGAAATGACATTGCAATATATTTTTTGATCTTTTAAAATAAACCACTTCATAAAGAATTGGAAAATCCAATTTTATTCTTGTATTCAGGACAAGTACAGGTAATTCCGATATCAGGCATGCACGAAAATATTTTTAACAATACCGGAATTACTTACAATATCAATTCCAGGAACTTTAGATCCATCCACTTATTAAACTTAAATCCGACCTCCTTAAAATGCGCCACTTCGATAAAATCGAATTTCTTGTGCAATAGGATACTTGCTTCATTGGAAGCCTCTATGCCGGCTACGATCGCATGAATTCCCAGTTCCCTCGCAGCATCGATAAGTGGTGGCATTAACAATTTCCCTATTCCTTTGCCCCTGGTGGATGAATCTACGTAAATCGAATTTTCGACTGTGAACCGGTATCCCGGCCATGGCCGAAATGGCCCGATTGTGCTAAAGCCAACCAGCTTTCCTTCTTCCTCTGCTACGAATACCGGGTACCCCTGTTCTTTTTTTAAGGCAAACCATTCCTGCCGCATCTCCAGGGTGTGCGGGTAATTATGCCAGACAGCCATCGTGTTGAGGATAATATCGTTGTATATCGCCAACATCGCCGGAAGATCGTTTTCAGTGGCATGCCTTATGTTTATCATACAATATTTTAATACGCTTTTAATTTATATCGCCGCTATTTAGGTTGTTAAAGACCCGAACCGATGCGGTAGTGGATTTTGCCAGCTAAACTAAAATCCTGGCGCAAGCTGACGGACGGTATGCTACGAGCTAACGTAATGTCAATTTGACGATATGAGCCAGGCGAATGTTGATTCTTGCAAACAAGGCAAGGTTTGCCTAAGAATTTCCTACTGCTCTGCTCTTACCTGGCGAAGGTTATTTCTTTAAACCCTGTTTCAATTTCAGTAACAAAGCCATGTCCTTTACCCCGGGACTTTTTTCGAAACCGCTGTTTACATCTATCCCAAAATAATCCGGATGCCTGAACGCTTTTATCTTTGCTACGTCTTCTACATTTAAGCCCCCGCTTAAAAAAAACGGTTTTTCAATCTTACTTTTACTGATCAGTTTCCAGTCAAATTTTTCCCCGGTGCCACCTGCCAGTCCTTCTTTTGAAGCTGTGTCAAACAAATAGTAATCGCACACTTCATCATAATCAGCCACTAATTCATCAATAGAACCGCTGTCATTACCTATGGAAAAAGCCTTTATCACTTCCACGTCTTCAGATAATTGCTCACATAATTCAGGTGTTTCATCACCATGCAACTGCACTACATCCAATTCGTAATCATCGATCATTTGCTTTATCTCGGCATAATCTGCGTTTACGAACACACCGACTTTCTTTACATCAAAATCAGTGGATTGCAATTCTTCTTTTGAAATTTTACCTACCACGTACCGGGGAGATTCTTTATAAAATATCAACCCGGCATAGTCAATGTTTAAGCCATCTACCTGTTGTAATTGTTTTAATTGGGTGATCCCACATACTTTAATATTCATCGCTTTTTTGTTTTCTGGGTTATTGTAGTTGATGTATAAATTTTTTGATCAGGTCCATATCTTTTACACCAGGCAACAGTTCAAACCTGCTGTTGATATCAATTGAAAATAAGGCTTTCGCTTCGGGCCTTGCTTCGAATTCTTTTAATTTCTCTTCGTCACCGGGCTCTATGCCGCCGCTTAAAAAATAAGGTTTTCCTACGGCAACGTCCTTTAATTTTTCACGGTTGAATTTTTTACCTGTCCCGCCATAACCCGCTCCTTCTGTATCAAACATAAACATATCACAAACATCCATGTACTCCCTGATCCGCCACCCAATATTATCTGTCTCGCTGACGCGAAAAGCTTTTACAACAGAAATATAATCAGCGATCTTTTCACAATATTTCGGTGTTTCATCTCCATGCAATTGTACCATGTGCAGCCGGCATTCGTCTACCATTTGTAAAACCTCTTCTACCGATGCATTTACGAACACACCCACTTTGTTCATATTATTTTCCTTCTTCAACTGGGTGGTTGTCATATGGCGCAGCACATACCTGGGTGATTTAGGATAAAAAATAAGTCCCGCAAATGTTGCACCTGCCTCAGGTAACATGGCAAGCTGTTCTACCTGGGTGATGCCACACACTTTTACTCTCATTGTACTTTTGCGTTTAATTGTTCAACAAAACCAGCAAAAGCAATCGTTGGGTCAGGTTGTTTCATAAAGTTTTCGCCGATCAAAAACCCCTTGAATCCCGCCTGCCTGAAGATACAAATTGTTTCAACATCGTTGATGCCGCTCTCCGCAATTTTAATTTTATCCGCCGGAATTTTTTTGCTCAATTCAATGGAACGGTTGATATCCACGATAAACGTTTTCAGGTCGCGGTTATTCACACCGACTATTGCTGTCTCGTCGCAAATATGCTGGAGTTCTTCCTCCGAATGGATTTCGAGGAGTACTTCCAGTTGTAATTTTTTTGCAAATACGGCCAGCTCTTTTACCCGTTCCGGTGTTAGACAAGCTGCTATTAACAGGATCACATCTGCGCCCATCGCTCTTGCCTCGACCACCTGGTATTCATCGATCATAAAATCTTTCCGAAGGATGGGTATATTATTTATCCTGGCACTTTTCAGGTCGTTGGCAGAACCACCAAAAAAATATCCATCCGTCAAAACAGATAAACAACTTGCTCCATGTAAAGTATAAGCAGCGGTTACTTCAGCTACATCGGCTGTGCTATTGATGACGCCTTTAGAGGGTGACCGGCGCTTGAATTCCGCGATAATGCCTGTTTTATTTTCGTCCAGCAAAAACTGTTTTAATGAAAGTACGGACCGGTTAAAAAAATGGCTTTGCATTAGTTCATCAATAGAAACTTTTTCTTTAGCGGCGGCTACTTCGATCGTTTTATGGGCTACTATTTTGTCTAAGATATTCATGGTTCGATTTGTGACTGTGTTTTGACCTTACCCCACGCCCTCTGCAAAAGATAGGAAGCTGGACCCTGATGCTGGTAAGGGCTTTTTTGGGGCTTTATTTATTGTGTTTTATTGGGTTAATTTTCTATGTTTTGGCGGCTTGACCTCACCCCCCGCCCTCTCCGGAAGAGAGGGAGCCGGACCCTGATACTGGTAAGGGCTTTTTTGGGGCTTTATTTATTGTGTTTTATTGGGTTAATTTTTTATGTTTTGGCGGTTTGACCTCACCCCCCGCCCTCTCCGGAAGGGAGGGAGCCGGACCCTGATACCGTTGATTGTTTTTTATTTGCCTTTATTTATTGGGCTTTTTTATGGACAAAGTTTTTTTAGTGCTTCCGCGGCCTTCCCGCTTTCCAGGCTTTCTACGGCTAATTGATAACATTCGTC
>JBDSLD010000340.1:0-9850 GCA_039916545.1 Ferruginibacter sp. | reverse complement strand
TATTGTATTTTCATGGCAACAGCAGGAGCATTAAAGGCTGGGCAAAATACGCCACCGATTTTTTTCGTTATAATTACGATGTGGTATTGGTGGATTACCGTGGTTTTGGGAAAAGCACGGGGAAGCGCAATGAAAAGGATATGTTGAACGATATGCAATTCGTGTACAATACGCTCACCGAAACATATACAGAGAACCACCTGATCGTGTATGGAAGAAGCCTTGGCAGTGGGTTTGCAGCCCACCTGGCAAGCGGGAACAAGCCACGTTACCTGATCCTCGATGCGCCTTATTACAGTTTTAAAAAAGTAGTAGAAAGATTTTTACCTATCCTGCCGATAAAGCTGGTGCTCCGCTTTCACATGCGCACGGATAAATGGTTACCGAATGTAACATGCCACACTTATATTCTACACGGAACAAAAGACTGGCTGATCCCGATCCGCAACAGCGAGAAATTGCAGGCATTAAATCCAAAAAAGGTCACCCTGATCCGGATCAGCGGAGGCGGCCACAATAACCTGCCTTCATTTCCCGAATACCATAATTTTATAAGAGATATTTTAAAGTATTGATGCTGGAGGCTGGATACTATTGATGCTGGATGCTATTGATGATGGATACTGGATACTATTGATGCTGGATACTATTGATGCTGGATGGCACATGCCAAAGACATCAGCTAATCGGCTCTGTTTGTATACTGCTCTTGCCCTGAAAGTAGTAGCCAGAAGCTCTATCCAGTATCAATAGTATCCAGTATCCAGTATCCGGTATCAATAGTATCCACTATCCAGTATCCGGTATCAATAGTATCCGCTATCCAGTATCCAGCATCAATAGTATCTACTATCCAGTATCCGGTATCAATAGTATTCGCTATCCAGTATCCAGCATCAATAGTATCTACTATCCAGCATCCAATATCAATAGTATCCGCTATCCAGTATCCAGCATCAATAGTATCCACTATCCAGCATCCAGTATCAATAGTATCCACTATCCGGCATCCAGCATCAATAGTATCCACTATCCACCCGCTAATCCTCTTCCATATAAATACGGCTCAGTCTTAATTTGCTGACGGGTGCAACTATTAACGGGAATTTTTCAACTACCACCTTACTCTGTTCAAGCCCAAATCCTTTTTCTTCACTTAATGAAATTTCTTTTACATAGAAATACATCTTCATGATAATACGCTCGAAAAATGGCAGCTCATTGTCCTGCGACAAGAATTTTTCCATTACTACAAACTGGAAATCACCTACCACATTATTACGCTGCTGGCTCTCATAACGGCTGGTAACGTTTACTTCCCTGTTGGCCACCAGGTCTTCCACCACTTTTTTGAACATCAGGTTTAACCTGGGCGCCATCCGGAAACCAAGGCGGAACTCTACGCGGATAATATCATTGGGGATAATATGCTCGACTGAATATTCGCAGGTGTACGGATCATCCATGGTGTCCACATGCACGAACCAATAAATATCAGCCCGCTTGGGCTTACCGCTCAGGATAGAATAAATGATCTTATGCTCAATTTCCTTGGGATTATTGGCGCTTGTTAAATAAACCAGGTGAGTGGCATATTTCGGCACGGTCGAATCGTTGCTCAATTCTTCCAGCTTGGGTATGTATTCTTCCAGGCGGACGAATTCAACATACCGGTTTTTTATCTTCCGTGCCCGGTACCAGACATACATGATGGCAAACATGAATAACCCAATCATCACGGTAATATAACCACCATGAAGAAATTTATCCAGCAAAGCAATCAGGAAGCCTGCTTCTATCACAAAATAAAAGATCAAAAACAAATAGATCAGTGGTGGCTTTACGCGGTGCAGGACCATGTAATTGGCAAATAAAATAGTGGTCATTACCATAGTGGTGATGATGGCCAATCCATAAGCTGCTTCCATGCGGGAGGATTCTTTAAAATGCAATACCACCCCCACACAACCGACGAATAAAAGCAGGTTGATGCCGGGTATAAATATTTGTCCCCTCGCTTCTGTAGGGTAATTGGTTTTAAGTTTAGGCCAAAGGCTTAAGCGCATGGCTTCATTGATAAGGGTAAAAGACCCTGTTACCATTGCCTGGCTCGCAATGATAGCAGCCGTAGTGGCCACAATCACGCCCGGCACTATAAACCAGTTAGGCATCAGGTCATAAAAAGCATTAATGCCTTCCGTACGGATAGTGGCTGCATTCAGCAATTTACCATCGTGGTTTTTTAGCAGGCTTGCTCCCTGGCCAAAATAATTGATCAGCAGGCAGGTCTTTACAAAAATCCAGGAAATACGGATATTACCCCGGCCGCAATGCCCGAGGTCGCTGTACAACGCTTCGGCGCCTGTGGTACAAAGAAAGACTGCTCCCAGCAACCAAAACCCTTCGGGGTACGTGACAAGAAAATGAATGGCATGATAGGGGTTCAGCGCCTGGAAAATTGAAAAATCATCCCCTATATGGATAATACCGAGTATGGCAAGCATCCCAAACCACAAGGTCATAATAGGACCGAACATTTTGCCAATACTGGCGGTACCGAACTGTTGCATGAAAAAGAACGCGGTAAGTATGCCAAGCACGATATAGACGATCGTATGCTGATTAAGATCACGAAACCGGGGAAGCTCTTTTAATCCCTCGATTGCGGAAGTAATGGATATGGGCGGAGTAATAATACCATCGGAAAGAAGGGCTGCGCCACCGATCATGGCAGGAATTACCAGCCATTTACGTCGTCGCCGCACGAGGGCAAACAAAGCAAATATACCGCCTTCTCCCCTGTTGTCGGCCCTCAAAACCAGTATCACATACTTTACAGTAGTTAACAGGGTGATGGTCCAGATAATGAGCGAAAGCGTACCGAGAATGAGCTCTTTGTCAATTACACGATCCTTTATAATTGAATTGAAAACGTATAGGGGAGAAGTACCGATATCACCGTATATAATTCCTAAAGCAACAAACAAACCTGCGGCTGTTACTTTATTAACCTTATTTGACACTACATTAATTTTTTAGTAAGAAAACATGCTCAATTAAGCGTCTGTGGAAACTACATTGAAAATACAAACACAAATGTAAACTGAAAAGATATATAAAACCGGAAAATACATTGAAATATTGCACAGTTGCGTTTTACAACAAATAAGAAAAACGTCGCTTTCCTTTTATTAAAATGCTTGTTTAAAGTTTAAATCGAATGCTGAAGTAGCATGACAAAATTTAGCGTCGTGAAGATGATTTCCGGATTTATAAAACTATAGTAATCACATTCTATATCAACAAACAAGCAGGGAAACATTTAGTTGTAAAAATTTTGATAAATGAAAAACGAAAGGCTTAGCAATAGGAAATTTGGCTGGTATTTTCATTAACTTCAACCCAAACCAGCCTTGAGCCTGGGAACCAATAAAACTGAACGCATATTTTTTGAACCGCTACCCTTCTTAGAGCGATCGCGTAAAAACACAAACTTGAGCGGACAAAGTGGAAAGGCAAACATCCAGGTACTGGTCCCATTATTTGGGATCCTGCTTTTTGCAGCCATTTATTTAACCGCCGCTTCTTTATACCCCGGTGGCTCACAGGCGGATACAGCTGCAAAAGGCTTTAGCTGGCTGCACAATTATTGGTGCAATCTATTAAACGAGCACGCAATAAATGGTGAACCCAATACCGCAAGACCCGTCGCCATTGCCGGCATGTTCATCCTGGCCCTTTCGATGTCTGTATTTTGGTTCCAGTTTGGACGATTGACCAAACTGGAAAAGGCGACTCAACGACTAATTCGATTTTCCGGGATTATTTCAATGTGTACCGGTTTTTTTCTATTCACCGGGTATCACCACGATGCAATAATCAATATTACGGGCCTCCTGGCGGCTTTCGCGTTCGCCGGAACTTTTGCGGGTTTGTACAAAATGCGGTGGCGAAGGCTGTTTTGGTTTGGAATTTTCAACCTGGTGCTAATCGCCCTAAATAACTTCATTTATTATACCGGTGGCCTGATCGCTTGGTTGCCCATTGTTCAAAAAATAACTTTCTTCTTTTTTTTAACTTGGATCTGCTTAATCGACATTCGTTTATATATCCTTGCTGATCAAAAAAATTTACCGTGAAGAGTGCAGGAAAGGAGTTTACAACTTAGCAGGAATTTTCGGGCCTGCCTATATTTGCATTTAAAACAATTTGTATGGATAAAAAAATTGTAAAGAACAGTATTGTAATTAATGCACCTGCAACAGTTGTTTGGGACGCCCTTATAAATCCGGAACAAACGAAAAAATATATGTTTGGTTGTGAGACAGTTTCAGATTGGAAACCCGGCAGTCCCTTGTTATGGAGAATGATCCATGAAGGAAAGGAGTTTATCCCGGTAAAAGGAAATATCCTTGAAATCGAACCAAACAGCCATTTAAAATACACGGTATTTGACCCGAATTCAGCAATGGAAGATATTCCTGAAAATTATTTGAATGTTACTTACAAATTGTCGGAAGAAAACGGGCAAACGACCCTGGTAGTCTCACAGGATGGTTTTGAGACTGCAGCTGAAGGAGAAAAACGCTACCAGGATGTTTACAATAACGGCGAAGGCTGGCAGCCGATACTTGTCCTTATTAAAAATGTGCTGGAAGCTTGATTTCTGGGATTGACTGTTTTTAAGTTAAATAGCTTTTTACAAGTCGAACTTCGGCTGTTAGTTAGTGTCTGCAAGAAAACGCTGTTATTAATAGCTGGTAAGGGTTTTAGAATATTTTCCAATCCGAATCTTCAATTCAGCAACTACCTGTCAACTCTCTACTTTTGCCTCCACAGCCGGCAGCCTGCTGGCGGATAACCGGAACGCTGCTGTTTTTGCTTCTTTGAAAAAATAGCAGCGCATTTTTTCAATTCCGATTTCATCGGAACCGAACCAACGAAAGGCAGCTAACCCGCTTACTGGTGTAGAAGAAACAGTGGACACACTTAAATGCCTTTTATTAAACAGCTCAGTAATATTTTATTTTAGCCCATTACTTTAGTTTCAGACTAATAATATTCAACAAGAAAAATTTCCACAATCCATTGTTTGTAAAGGTTTTCAGCGTTTTCTTGCAAACACTAGTTAGGAGACGCAACCAAAGTCATTTTTTCTAAAATATCGCGACAGTCCGGCCTACTACCTCACATAAAAAAACTGCCTCAAAAAAGAGGCAGCATATAAGTAGTACAAAGGAAGCCATTATTTACTTTTTTCTTTCAATTGATTTACTTCTTCAATCAATTGCTCGATCATTTTTTGTTGTGCATTTATCTTATTGACCAACTCTTCATTTTTTTCGTTCAGTTCCTGCGTAGCTTTTACCAATGGCACTACAAATTCAGCATAACTAAGGCTGTAAGCATCCTTGTCGTTCAATGGTTTTAAAACACCGCTGAAGTTAAATTTGCAATCCTCAGCCGCTTTTTCTACTTCCTGGGCTATAAAGCCGGTATAAATAATACTTTCTTTTTTACGGATAGCTTCTTCTTCCTCTGCATGCTGTTCTGAATAGCCGGCCGGTATTATTGACACCGCATTGCCATTGGCGTGTGCATTGAACTTGTGGATATCCCAGTTGTAAGTAACTGGCCTCAGGTGCATAATAAATTTCAATCCCGGCACATTGCCTTGAATATTCCTTTTAAACCTGCCATCACTATAGGTTGTGAAATTTACCTGGCCACGGATAGCCGCCACGGTAGTATTACCGATAGAAATATAGTTGTCATTGCTGGCAGATGCGCCGTTTCCAATAGCGGTTGCATTTTGCGCTGTGGCGTTTGCCCCGCTGCCGATGGCCACGGATTGATAAGCGGTCGCACTTGCTCCTACCCCAATAGCTAAGGCACTATTGCCTGAAGAAGTACCTGCGTCTGAGCCAATAGCGATGCCCTGGTAAGAATTTGCTTTTGTGTTAGTGCCAATCGCGATGGCATCATTTGTACTGTAAGCATAAGCGGAAGAGCCAATTGCAATACTGCGGTAACCCGCTGCATTACTATTGTACCCAACGGCAACCGCTTCATTACCTGTATTTGCATTCGCCGATGCGCCGATTGCGGTCGATTTATAACCAGCAGCAGCGCTTAGGCCAAATGAAGAGGCCATCGAGGAACTTAATCCGAGATAAGCGGCTTGCGTGCCATTTACTTTAAATGTCAACGGCTGTCCGTCACTTGTACCAATATAGCTGGTGGAACTTGTTCCGCTATTACCCGTTAAGGCCCAGCCACTTGCCGAACCAGTACTAATTCCGCCACCACCACTGCTTGCAGCCGTGATCAGGCCTTTTGCGTTAACGGTAATAGTTGCATTGGTATAAGTACCGACATTTGAGTTAACAGTTGGCAAAGCCAGGGTATAAGTGCCACTGGAAGTGATAGGCGAAGATCCTCCTACAGTTATGTCTGAAGAAGTCAATCCTACACTGGTCACGGTGCCTGATGAACCAGCAGCATACGTTGGTATGTTTAACACACCTGTTGTGTTATTATAAGTTGCAGCCCCGCTGGTACCGGTTGTAGTAAGACTGATTGCCCTCCTGGCCGAATCGTAAAAAGAGCCAAATGTTTTGTACCCTGTCCAATACCTCAACGTGGTATTTGGAACGGTGATCTTAGGTTCGACAGCAACAGTTCCGCCACCAACACCATTCACTGTAGAAGTAAGGTTATTACCGCTTAACGACAACAAATTGGTGTTAACGATCGGCGCGGTTGCTGAAACTCCGTTGGCCGTACTGGTCATAGTATTTGAGCTGCTGCTTAGTGTATTGGTTGCGGCAGCGCTACTGCCCGTAGCCAGGCTAATCCATGTTGGCTTGCCGGTAGTTCCAGTATTCACTTTAAACACATTGTCCGTGGTGTTGTATATCAATAGGCCATTGGCAGGTAAAGGGATAGCATTTTGTTGTGTAGTTGTCATTCTTGGTGCAAGAAATCCCTTGATCGTGCTGCTTACATCCAGCATGGCGCTTGTATCCGGTAAGCTCCCTGTTCCATTGATGGCTATGTTTTGCGAGTAGGTTTTTGTTACAAATGCTATCTGGCAGGTCAATAGCATCATTAGAAAATACTTTTTCATAAGTGGTGATTTTATTTGTTTTTGTTTTTAGGTCTGGATTTACTATTATTCAACGATTACTTTTTGTGTGTTATGGCTGTTGTTCTGCCCGATGATTTCCAACTGATAAATTCCGGCTGCAAGCTTATTGCCTGTATTCAATGATTCAACACTGTTACCACCGATAGTTTGTATGCTTTTTACAAAGATGGACTGGCCGTTGATGCTGGTTAACCTTACCTGGTATTTACCTGCTGGCTGGTTGTTCATTACGAGGTTGATCACATTGCCGGTAACAAGGTTGGGATAAATGCTGAAGCTACTTGCCGTTGCACCCTTGCTAATTGATACTTTTACCACTGAACTGTACTTTATTTCTCCGCTTCTGTCGTATGATTTGATCCTGTAAAAATTGTTTCCCAAAGCTGAATTAACGTCTAACCAGCTATAAGTATTGTAAGTATTGCTGTTGCCGTTTACATTTATTGTATTTACCTGCATAAATGCAACGCCATCAGTTGATTTTTCTACATCATATTTCACCATATTCAACTCATTTTCGACCTTCCACTCTACGGCGATGTTATTATTCTGCTGCTGTGCCTTTACACTGCTGATCGTTACCGGTAAAACGACTACTGATGCTTTAAATACAATCCTGAACCTGGTGGTGGCTGCTGAGGCAGTTTCACCATTGATCGCAAAGTTTACCGTAGTTACTCCTGAAAGATTGATCGGCGTATTTGTTCCAAGGTAGCTATCCTGTAAAAAAGCCATCATACCCGGCTGTTCAAGGTTGCTTACTTCAAATACGAACTGGTAGCTTCTCTGGGTAGTGGTGGAAAGCTTGAAATAAACAGTATCGTTCGCACCAAGTGATGGCCTTCTTTCTGCTGCCAGTAAAGCGTTGTTCCTTACGATGCCAATATTTTCGTTGGTGTTTGAAAATTTTGAAGCGTCATCCATATCTACACCTGCACTAAAGATGTCATTGAACTGGGCGATCACACCATCAGCAAGGATGGTTGTGCTGTCTTCATTTAATAAATTTAAAGTGGTCCTGATCATGCCGGTTGCTGTACCTGTTGTGTTACCGACCGGCCTGAACATTATACCGTTTGTATTAACTGATTTACCTGATTCGCTGAAGGTGATAGAAGCTGCTGCAGTTGCGCTGGTCTGTACGAAGAAAGCCTGGCCAGACTGGATATCTTTTGTTTGTGTGCTACCCTTTACTGTTTTTTCATAAACACCATCGTTATCAAGATCATCCATCATTACATATCCGCCTACTGTATTCAATGATGGATCCCATACATAAAAACGTTTTAAAAGGTTGTTCCTTTTAATGTTGTTAAAATCTACCGGTGAAGCATATGGGTTACCGATTAACGTGTATTTGTTAGCTACTGAAGCCGCTGGAAAAGTTTGTTCTCCTGTCTGTAATGAACCGTTGCTAACTAATGTCGTGCTGTTGGAATTGTTGATATTTGTATTGGCCTGGTTACGGTCGCCTCTTAAAAAGATAAAATATCCTGTGTTATCAGCATTTCCGTTTTTACCGGCAGAGATTGCTACATTAGTATTTAAAATACTTGTAAAGCCTTGTGTGTTTGAGTTAAAACCTTTCATCGAGGTGGTATTCTGTGCGCTCACGTCTAAACCGTTTTTTTCAGATGGATTGGCACCGGTGATCAGCGTTCCCTGTCCAGCTGCGTAAACACCCTTATTCTGCCAGCTGTTATAGATTGTGCTTGAGTTTGAAACCGGTGCAGTCATCAATCTCCAGGCCCTTCTTGCATTAATATATCTTTCAACATTTGCTTTTCCGATGATGCTGCTACCAGCTGCTACCGGAGCAACCCTTGCAGTAAGTGATACATCTGATTTTAATGTTAAGTTGCTATCCGTATATAAGTTACCAGCGTTTACTGCCAGTACATTTTTAACTGCTACCGCAGATTTTAAAGCTATTCCGAAAGCAGGTTTAGAAACTGACAAATTATTGAAAGTTGTTGCATTTCTGCCTGATATATAAGAAACCATTGTATCGTTGTACCCGCTGAAATCTACCGTGCTGCTGCCTGCTGCGAACTTTCCGTTGTTTTCTAAAGCTGAATTATTTAAAACAAGAGAAACATTACCATTCAAAACCAGGTTTGTTCCCGGAGTGATTGTAACCTGTGCATTCAAAGAAGCGATGCTGGTTGTTACAACCAATAAAAAAGTAATAAAAAGATTTTTTGAAGAGTTATTGTTGCTCAGGGTAAAAGATTTCATAAAAGTTGTTTTTATTTTCGAAAACGGTTAAGTCCACTATAGTGCCAATTTGTATCTAATTGAAAATCAAACTTTTACAAAAGTGTTAGGCGTGCCAATTTCCTGAATAAGGAAGCCTTTTCCATAAATTGGAAATTTCCGAATAACATTATTAAGCGCTAAGGATTCTATAAGTTGGATAATTACCGATTTGATAG
The DNA here is from genome assembly GCA_039916545.1 of Ferruginibacter sp. Classification (GTDB taxonomy): domain Bacteria; phylum Bacteroidota; class Bacteroidia; order Chitinophagales; family Chitinophagaceae; genus Ferruginibacter. Next base: position 265 of record JBDSLD010000340.1, on the reverse strand, counting down.
CATCTGATTTTCCGTGCCGTTTTCACTAAGCGCTAAAGAATGCCACGGCGTTTGTTACAATTTATTGAGGACAATGGTGAAAATCAATAATAAAAAAAGCCCCAGCAAGTGGGGTTATGATAATTAATCCAGATTAAATGTTTTTCCGAATCACCAGCAATTGTAATAAATCATTTGTGGTTTCGCATTGGCAGCTACACGATCTGCCGCCCCTTTCCGACCAGCAGCAATGTAAAGAGATTTTATTCTAATGTTGCAGATTCGT
>JBDSLD010000339.1:0-3293 GCA_039916545.1 Ferruginibacter sp. | reverse complement strand
CCTAATTGCCTTTATGGCTATTGAACACAAAAAAATAAGTCAGACTACATAAGCGAATTGAGCATATGCCATGATGCTCAAAAAAAATCGAAACTTTGTCACTTGCGGTGTGTTAAAAAATAAACCTTCTGTATAAAAGATAACAACTATCCAAAGTTTGTCCTCATCATGCCTATATTATTTGTAGTAATGTATGCCATCATGTTTATAAATGTTGATGATGTTAACCATATTTACCTTAGTTTAAACAGGTGCTATATGGCATTAGTAATGGTTGCGGCAATGTCCATTATTATGATCCTTTTCATGGCTGGGATTTACCCAAATAAAATGGTTAATGGCGGTGTGATAGCTGCCAGAATAACTGTTTTCGTCACAGCTCTGATTTGTTTGCGCACTCTGGCATTCATCAGCGACAGACAATATGTAAGGGTATGATCCCGCATCATTCATCTGCAATTATGACAAGCAGCCATGCAAATTTTAAAGACCCTGAAGTGAGGCAGCTTGCCGACAGCATTGTAAAATCGCAGGAAAGGGAAATCATGCAGAACCTTGCATTTAATACTACCAGTTTACTTAATTCAATCAGCATTATGAAAAAACTTAAAGAAAATAAATTTCCCTTTGTATGGTTGGAGCCAATGCTTATTATCATTATCGCACTAATCTGCTATATTATTCTTTAACTATGTTAAAAGTTAGAGTCCTGATACAATTGATAGAAAGGACGAGATTGCTGGATTGTCAATAAATGATTTAATGAAATTTATAAAGAAATGGATACAGATAAAAAGATGACTTTGAAAAAGAAAATCCTGTTGATAGGAAGCATGGTAATATTTATAGCACTCATATCTATTATTTATTATCACTATTACTTTGTTTTCGGAGAGGGCGTCAAAGCTGGCCAATTAAACTATTTTGTGCAGAAAGGTTATGTATTTAAAACGAACGAAGGGCGTTTGATACTTGCAGGCTTACTTACCCAGCAACCTGGTAACATTGCATCTAATGAATTCATATTTTCGGTCACCGATAACAACGTTGCAGACACCTTAAATCACCATGCAGGCGAATTTCTGCAATTGCATTATAAGGAATATTTACATACCCTGCCGTGGCGGGGGTGTAAGTCATTTTGTGGTGGACAGTATCTACGATATAATGACAGGCACCAACCCTTAGCAAAATCGAACTTTAGCCTAATTATTAATTCCCGAATAATATGGAAACATTGCAATTAAAAAGACTTGGCATAATCATGGAGCCGGATATGGATAATCCGATGGAAGCCGGCGGGGTATTAAACCCGGCGGCAGCGAGGGGAAAGGACGGTAATTTATACCTATTCCCCCGTATTGCCACAAAAGATAATTATTCAAGGATTGGGATCGTTAAAGTACTGTTCAATCTGGCCGGCGATCCCATAGGTGTAGAACGGATAGGCATTGCCTTAGAACCAGAAGCTGATTATGAGAAGCGGCCTGATGAAGGTGGCGGCTGTGAAGATGCCCGTATAAGTTACGTTGAGCCATTAGCGCGCTATATTATGACCTACACGGCATTCTCACGGGATGGCCCAAGGATTGCTATGGCGCAGTCTAAAGACTTGTTAAATTGGGAGCGTTTGGGATTGGTTACTTACAAACCTTACGGAGATATCGATTTCGATGACGTTAATAATAAAGACGCCTGTGTTTTCCCGTTGCAAATACCCAGTCCGCACGGACATCGTGCCCTAGGTATGATTCACCGTCCTTTATTTCCCGGTACATCTCCTGAAGAGAAAGCTTCACATCCCTGGGACAAAGCATTGGACGAAAATCGGGAGAGTATCTGGCTGTCCTATTGTCATATACACACGGAAAATCAGGAGTCAGAAAAATGGCAACCTGCAGAATTTACATCTCATAGGCCATTGGCTGTACCTGTTTTTGACTGGGAAAAGTTAAAGATAGGGGCTGGCACACCTCCTGTCCTCACCAAATTCGGCTGGATGTTTATTTACCATGGCGTTCACTCAGCCGCTTACTCGAAACCAGAGAAGCAAGAACTCATTTATTCCGCGGGTGTTATATTTCTTTCTGAAAGCGACCCGTATGACATTAATTTCCGTTCGATGGTGCCGGTTTTGGTACCCACGCTACCCGAAGAGAGAGTTGGAGTTATCGCTGATGTAGTTTTTCCGACAGGTATAGACCGCAGGAATGATATTGGCATGCCTGACCGTTTTGATGTTTATTACGGCATGGCTGATAGCAGAATTGGTGTGGCAAGACTAGATCTTCCTGAAACGCTTAATTGGACATAACGGTTTATTAAACATTTATCGGCTATTATTCCTTGTTTGCGTTCTCCTGCGGCGGTTAAGACCATGGATTCTTTCATCATCGATATCGTCGCTGATGTTTATGCTGACAGAAGGTAAATATTTTCCCAGACCATATTCAAGGGCAATCGGCGGCCTTTCCGTGTTTTGCGGTCCTGAGTTTTTAACGTGCATATGTTCGTCCAATTCTAACCGCTTGTTTAGGCTGCCGTTCTTTTGGGCATTGGCATAGGTCATGGTTTCTTTCAACTGCCTGTCGAAATCGAACAGACTGTCAAACATACTTTCTCCGATTAACTTGAATGCCACACGATCGAACTGCCCCATTTTTGCTGAGTGTTCAACATTTTTGCCTCTGGAGGTGTTCTGTGGACTGAGCTTGATCATGTTCGTAGCATCTTTCCTGCTAACAATAACCTGAACATGCAATTGTTCACCTTCCTTACGATCGCCACGCTTTTTAACGCTCTGTTTCACTTCCGGATCTCTGTAAGTATAATACCGGTGCTTTTCAAGCTTTGCGAACCAAACCAAATGCTCATTGTTGTTTATTCCTGCACGTTTAAAATTCTGCGCATATGCATCCATCACCCGAACCGCAAAACCTTTCAGTTGCTCTTTTACACCTTCGTCCCCGTATTGTTCCCGCAAAAAAGCGATCTCCTTTTGACTTGGGCTGATATTGACCAAAAAGAACTTGGCATCGGCTTTTCCTAATTTGGCAATATTATTATCTATCATTCGCATTACCGTATATGAGTCGATTTTTACTTCCCTACCATTGAACCAATACTCGAGTTCTCTAATCTTATCAAGCCTATTCTCTTTTTCAAGATAATGGACCAATGCTCCGCTACTACCTTTGTTGGATGCTTCTTTAGTGTCTGATATATTTATAAACATATTCCGCTTTCATAGTAAGCCGACCTGCCTTTTAGCGGCACCTGCCAATTCTTCTTTT
>JBDSLD010000338.1:0-3117 GCA_039916545.1 Ferruginibacter sp. | reverse complement strand
ACAATGGTAGCATTGATAAACGCGTAGCATCTTTCCCTCGGATTGGCGACATCATTTACAGGAAAGGTATTTTGTGCAATTAATAGAACCGGGGTTACCAGGAATACAAAATACACCAATAGAATGGCGGCTTTTCTCATCAGCATTTATTTTGGGGTGATTATTATAATGATAAATATAACAATTCATTTATTGTTTCGAACAACAGGCATGGCGTTTCCGCTGGCTAAATTGTAGATTTGTCGCCGTATAAGGAAGTTAACGACCAAATTAAAAATTAAACATGAATATCGCCGGATATATTGATCATACTGTTTTAAAACGCACCACCACCCTGGCAGACGTTGAAAAATTATGCGCAGAAGCAATACACTACCAATTTGCGGCGGTATGCATACCTCCCTTGTTTGTAAAAAAGGCAAATGAATTAATAACGGGTTCTAACATCAAAGTTGCCACGGTGATCGGTTTCCCCTTTGGCTATTCGGCCATTGAAGCAAAAGTAGCGGAACTGGTATTAGCGATCGTGGATGGCGCGGATGAGCTGGACCTGGTAATAAACATCAGCGCTGTTAAAAACAATGACTGGCAATTTTTGGCCAGCGAGATCAATACCATGTTGCCGATCGTAAGAAGTAAAAATAAAGTGATCAAAATAATTATTGAGACCGGCGTACTGACAGATGCGGAGATTATAAAATGTTGCGACCTGTATGGAGCCGCCGGCGTGGATTATATGAAAACATCCACTGGTTACGCTGAAAAGGGTGCAACCGTTGAAGCCGTGCAACTTTTGCGCAAACACCTGGCGGACAGTATTCATATTAAAGCAAGCGGTGGCATAAAAACCTATATTTTTGCGAAACAATTAATTGAGGCAGGTGCCGACAGGTTAGGTTGCAGCGCCAGTGTTTCGATTGTAAATGAAGCTGACCAGCAGAATTAAGTGGAACAATTTTTGACGACAAATTACCATGAAAAATTTTATTTTTATTTCGGTCCTTTTTTTATTTGCAGGCAGCATAAAGGCACAAGTCACTATTTCTAAGGATACCAATGTCACTGCAGGAAAAGTGACTGTATATAAAGATAGCCGGTTGGATATTTTAGCTAAAATTGAAGCTGACTTTAATGATGCGTCCGCATTGGGACCAAAAGCTGCAAAAGGATACCGCCTAATGGTATTGAGTACCAATGACCGTACACAGGCCATGAACCTGAGAGCAAGGTTACTGCAACGTTTCCCGGAGCAGAAGGTTTACATGAGTTTTCAACCGCCCTATATCAAATTGAAGTTTGGAAATTTTTTAGAAAAAACAGAAGCGGATCAATATAAAAAAGAGATCACGCAAAATAAATTAGTGACCACCAATATTTATTTGGTACCGGAGATTATCGAAATAAAACCCGACAAGAATAAGGACAGGGAGACATTGTAGAAAATCCGGGTGAGTAACCTTTCGGGGTGACTCACCCAGATTTTCATTTCTATCCTTTTAAATTAAGCCCAGTGAGCGAAGCCTTCCAACAACAGATAAAAACCCTCGCGAAGAAATATGCAGGTGAATTCATTTCTATCCGGCGCCACCTCCATGCGCATCCCGAATTAAGTTACCAGGAATTTGAAACCTCCAGGTTTGTGCAGGAAAAATTAAGCGAACTCAGGATTCCCTTTGAAATAAAGGCAACGACCGGTGTAATTGGTTTGTTGCAGGGCAAAAATCCTGGCAAAAGAGTCGTGGCGTTAAGAGCCGATATGGATGCACTCCCCATCATCGAAGAAAATGAGGTGTCGTATAAATCAACTGTGCCCGGTGTGATGCATGCCTGTGGACATGATGTGCACACCAGTTGTTTGCTTGGCGCTGCAAAGATCCTGAGCGAATTAAAAGAAGAATGGGAAGGCACGATAAAACTGATCTTTCAGCCCGGTGAAGAAAAAAATCCGGGTGGCGCCAGTATCCTGATAAAAGAAGGCGTGTTGGAAAACCCGGCTCCCCAAAATATTTTCGGCATGCATGTGCATACCTCCCTGCCTGCAGGTAAGCTAAGCTTCCGGGGAGGAATGGTTATGGCAAGTGCAGATGAAATATATATTAGCATCAGGGGAAAAGGGGGCCATGCCGCCGCACCTCAGTTTGCTGCGGATACAATACTGATCGCATCGAATTTAATAGTAAGCCTGCAACAGGTCATCAGCAGGAATAATAGCCCGTTTAATCCATCAGTGCTTAGCATCACTTCTTTCCAGGGTGGTAATACAACCAATGTGATCCCTTCGGAAGTAAAGCTGATGGGCACTTTCAGGGCCATGAATGAAGAGTGGCGATTCAAGGCGCATGACCTTATAAAAAAATTGTCAACAGAGTTAGTGCATAGCATGGGAGCGGAGATCGACATTAAGATTGATGTAGGATATCCCTTTGTGTTGAATAACGAGCAGCTCAGTGCGGCGGCCAGGTCAACAGCAGAAGCTTACCTGGGCAAAGAAAACGTAGAGGAAACAGAATTAAGAATGGGTGCGGAAGACTTTGCCTTTTATTCCCACCAGATACCGGCCTGTTTTTTCCGGCTGGGCACCGGCAATGAAGCAAAAGGCATCACCATCGGCGGGCACACCCCTACTTTCAATGTAGATGAAGACGCCATCGAGATAGGCATGGGAGTAATGGCTTTATTGGGAGCGACTAATGCAGAATAAATATCACAATTGCAATATTTCGACCTGACCATCACAAGTACGTCCCGGCGGGGTTTTCACAGCATAGGATAGCCAGCATAAAAGAGCTAACCCCACAATTATATCAAATACTTTACCCGCCGGAGTTTATCTCTGAAATTTACTAACATATTTCAACCGGGTAATAACAAGTACGTCCCAGCGGGGTTTTCACAGCATAGGATAGCCAGCATAAAAGAGTGATCCGTGAAACCCTGCTGCATAAAGAGGTAACCCCATAATTATATCAAATACTTTACCCGCCGGAGTTTATCTCTGAAATTTACTAACATATTTCAACCCGGTTAATCACAAGTACGTCCCAGCGGGGTTTTCACAGCATAGGATAGCCAGCATAAAAGAGTGATCCGTGAAACCCTGCTGCATACAGAGGTAAC
>JBDSLD010000337.1:0-24369 GCA_039916545.1 Ferruginibacter sp. | reverse complement strand
ATCGGAATTGAAAAAATGCGCAGCCTATTTTTTCAAAGAAGCAAAAACAGCAGCGTTCCGGTTATCCGCCAGCTGGCGGACCGGCTGTGGAGGCAAAAGTAGAGAGTTGACAGGTAGTTGGTGAAGTAAAGATTCGGATTAGAAAATATTCTAAAACCCTTACCAGTTATTAATAACAGCGTTTTCTTGCAAACACTATATATACAGTGTTAAGCAGCGGGGTTCCACGGATGTTTCTTTTACAAGCGTATGCTGTGGAAACCCCGCTGGTATATAAGTCTGCCTGGCGTGCCACAATCCGAATTTAATGAACGGGCAGCATAAAAACTTTGTATTTCTTTGCGCCTTTGCGTGAAAAACTTAAAACAAATACTGGTACAACTCTTCCACTTTTGCCAACGGCACCACTTCAATATTAAATTTTATTTTCCCCAAAGATTTAGCATTGTACTTACTTACAATGATTTTTTCGAAGCCCAATTTTTCCGCTTCAGCTATCCGTTGCTCTATCCTGTTTACAGCCCGTATCTCGCCACTGAGGCCAACTTCTCCAGCGAAGCAATAATGTTGGTTTACCGGTACATCCTCGAAGCTGCTTAGCAATGCACAAACTATTGCAAGATCAATGGATGGGTCTTCGATCTTTAAGCCGCCTGCAATATTTACAAACACATCTTTTACACCAAAATGAAAACCACCGCGCTTTTCAAGTACCGCCAGCAATAGTTGCAGCCGACGCAAATCAAAACCGCTTACTGTTCGCTGCGGGGTACCATAAACACTTTGCGTTACCAATGCCTGTCCTTCTATCAACAAGGGTCGCATACCTTCAATGGTTGCAGCAATGGCAATACCGCTCAGTTGTTCTTCTTTTTGTGTAATTAAGATTTCAGACGGATTACTGACTGCCCTCATCCCTTCACCCGTCATCTCATAAATACCTAATTCTGATGTTGAGCCAAACCTGTTTTTAAGTGTTCTTAGAATGCGGTACGCATAATGCCGGTCGCCTTCAAATTGTAAAACGGTGTCCACCATGTGTTCCAGAATTTTTGGCCCTGCAATGTTTCCATCCTTTGTAATATGGCCGATCAGGAAAACGGGCGTATGTGTTTCTTTTGCAAAACGCTGTAACTCTGCTGCGCATTCCCTTATCTGGCTTACGCTGCCAGGGCCGCTTTCCACAAAGGGTGATTGCAATGTTTGAATAGAATCAACGATCACCAGTTGCGGGCGCAACTTTTTTATTTCCTGGAAAATAGTTTGCGTATTGGTTTCTGTCAATAAATAAAATGAATCATTTTTGATGCCCAACCTGTCGGCACGCATTTTAATTTGCTGTTCACTTTCTTCACCGCTTATGTATAAGGTAACCGTATCCTGTAGTTGTAAACCGATCTGCAGAAACAGGGTAGATTTTCCAATGCCAGGCTCACCCGCAACCAATACAATGCTTCCCATTACTATGCCGCCACCCAACACCCTGTTCACTTCTGCGTCTTTTGTTATGATCCTTTTTTCTTCCGCGCTGCTTACGTCATTAATAGATATGGTTTTTAATTTTCCGATACCATTGTACGATTTCCATTCGCTGTCTTCCTTTTTGTCATTTCCCTTCACGATCACCTCTTCTACAAAGGTGTTCCAGTTTCCACAGTTGGGACATTTACCTAACCACTTCGGACTTTCATAACCACAACTCTGACAAAAAAATGCTGACTTTGTTTTACTCATGCTGTAAATGTAAAGCGTAAAAGATTAATGAAAATCTGAAAATAAATAAACATGAAATGAAAAATTACAAGAAAGAAAATGGTAAACTAAACTCATTTTATTTGCCCGGATAAAAACTTTGCAAATAAAATATTTCCATTAAATGGAATTCGAATGAAGATAACTTTACTTAAGTCAAAACAAATTTTTATGCAGGCAAACAACTACGTTCAAATATCCCTGGGTTGATACAAAGTAAAAGGGTCAGCATTTCTGCTAACCCTTTGTACTTACTAACCCATTAAATTCTATTGCTAAATTACAAATTGCACCCACATAAAAAAATATTTTTTTTGCGATGTTAATAAGTTTATGATGAATAACACAATAAGTAAGCAGTTAGTCACTTGATTATAAATAACTGATAATAAGTGATTTATGAAGGTATTATTGAGCAAAAAACAACTAATCCCATGAAAAAAAATAAAAAATACACACAAATTTAATTTGGTTTATATTATAAACTACTTTATGTTTGTGTCTTATTTATCAAAGATGAAACAGCTTATAACTATTGCTTTTATGCTTGTGGCTATGTCAGTCAGCGCCCAGGTTAAAATATCAGGGCGCGTCACCGATAATAAGAATAAACCGCTTGCAGGGGTAAGTATTACGCTTAAAAATACTTATGACGGTGCAACCAGCGACTCCTCAGGCAATTATTCTTTTGTCACTACCGAGAAGGGCGCCCAGCAATTGGACGCCTCAATTACAGGTTACAATGCCATATCGCAAAATATAACCATAAGCGCTGACCCCATTCTTTTAAATATCACGTTAAAGGAACAAATCACCGAATTAAAGGCAGTCGTTATTTCAGCCGGATCTTTCGAGGCCAGTGATAAAAACAAGGGTGCCATATTAAATTCATTGGATATTGTTACTACGCCAAGCGCAAACGGAGATATTACCAGCGCATTTAAATCGCTTCCGGGAACCCAGCAGGTAGGTGAAAGTGAAGGGCTGTTTGTCAGGGGCGGCACGGCGACGGAAAGTAAAATATACATGGATGGCAACCTGGTTAATAATTTCTTTTACAGCAGCACTCCCGGCATCGCCACCAGGGGCCGGTTCAATCCGTTCCTGTTCAAAGGAACGGTTTTCAGTACCGGCGGATATTCTGCTTTGTACGGCCAGGCACTTTCTTCCGCACTGATTTTAGAAAGCAACGATCTTCCTGAACGCACTGAGGCAGACCTGAGTATTTCAGTAATCGGGGTAGGCGGTGGTATCCAGCATTTGGCAAAAGATAAAAAATCCTCCTGGGGTGTTTCTGTTAACTATACCAATTTATGGCTGGCTTTCAGTGTCATTAAGCAAAAACAGGATTTTTTTCAGAAGCCTATCGCTAAACAAGGCGACGCCAATTTTAGGATCAAAACTAAAAATGGCGGCTTCCTTAAATATTACGGATATTTAAGTACCAACAAAACAGGCTTCAGGAGCCAGGATATTGATTCCCTGGTACTGAAAGATGCGTTTTCAATCAATAATATCAATACGTATCAAAATCTTAACCTGAAAGACCGCATCGGAAACGGCTGGAAGATCAATACCGGCATCAGCTTTAGTACTAATAAAGACGATATCATCAATGAAGTGCAGGATGCAGGAAATAAGAAAATAACTGTCAACGGACCCTCTTTGTATTCTTTTAAGAACTTTTCCCTGTTGAATACCGCCCGCTATGCCCAGGCAAGGTTTGTATTGGAGAAAAAATTAAAGGGACTGACTGCCATCCGCTTTGGTAGTGACTATTTCTACAGTAATGAAAAATCCACCTACACTTTATATGATGGTACAAAATACGATGAGAAGATCGTTGACCATTTGTATGCAGCTTTTGCCGAAACCGATATTTATGTTACCAATGACCTGGCTGCAAAGATCGGCACCCGCCTGGAGCATTCTGCCATCATGGATAAATGGAACATAGCGCCAAGGTTTTCATTGGCATACAAACTAGCGGGTAACAGCCAGGCGTCTTTCGCCTACGGCATCTTTTATCAAAATCCCGAAAGACGACTATTGCCCGGGGTTGCCGGTTTGGATTATTCAAAAGCTACCCATTATATTTTTCAGTATACCAAACAAACAAAAGATTACACCCTGAGGGGAGAAATATTTTACAAAAAATATGACAACCTATACAAAACTGCGCCCAATTTCAATGGCAGGGAACAAGCCGCCAATAACAACGGGTTCGGCGACGCAAAGGGCATTGAATTTTTTTGGCGGGATAAAAAGACAATCAAAAATGTAGATTATTGGTTTTCTTATTCCTACCTGGATACCAGGCGGGATTTTCTCAATTACCCTAAAGAGATACAGCCTTCTTTTGCTGCCAATCACACCGCTGCATTTATATTCAAGAAGTTTGTGCTGCCCTGGAAAGCCGGGTTTAACTTCAGTTATAATTTTGCAACCGGCCGTCCTTACTACAATATCGCTTACGATAGTATACAAGGTAAGTATTCTATTGACGACCAGGGAAAGACGATCAACTATAATAATATGAGTATTAGTATTAATTACCTGCCTAAACTGGGAAAACAAAATGCCAAAGTATTCAGCGTATGGGTATTGGGCATCAATAATGTATTGGGCCAAAAACAGGTTTACAGTTACAATTACAGCAACAATGGAAGCAGGAAAGAGCCGGTGACGCCACCGAGCAGGCGATTTGTATTTATTGGCTGCTTCCTGAGTTTTGGCGTAGACAGGACGCAGGATGCTATTAATAATAATTTGTAATCGAAGTAAAAATTTGAAAATTTGAAAATGAGATACAATAACATTAATCCTTGACAGGCTTCAAAAGAAAATGCGATCGAAAAAAATGTAATAATCAATTAATAAATCAAACAATAAACTCAAATTAAAACAATAGAAATGAAAAAATTAATGCTGTCCGCAGCCATTGTGTTACTCTCTGTAGTTGCCTTCGCTCAAAGCGAAAAATTTACAGCGGCCATGAAAAAAAATCTTGCCGAGATGGATTCCAGTTTTAAAAATCCGCCTGCGTTATTAACGGTGGCTAACAATTTTGAACGCATCGCTATCGCGGAAAAAAATCAATGGTTACCTTATTATTACTCCGCTTTTTGCCAGGTAAATTATGGCTTCATCCAGCAGGACAAATCCAAGAATGACGGGTATGCGGATAAAGCAGCGGCCCTGATCGCCAAAGCAGATTCTCTGTCGCCCAATAACTCTGAGATATCCTGTATCAAAAGTATGATCGCAAGCTGCCATATGTTGGTGGATCCGATGCAGCGTTGGCAGGAATATGGCCAGGCAAGCAGCAGCAATCTTGAAGCGGCCATCACCCAGGACCCTACCAATCCTCGTCCTAATTTTCTTAAAGGCCAGGGTTTAAGGTATACCCCGGAAAATTTTGGTGGTGGTTGTAAAACAGCAAAACCTGAGTTCCAGGCAGCTATGGATAAATTTACTGCTTTCAAGCCTGCAAGTGAATTGCATCCGAATTGGGGAAAGCAACTGGTGGAGGAATTATTAAAAAGTTGTCAATAGCCGACACCGGAATGTTTAGTATGGGGCGCTTATAAAAGAAAGACGATCATTCAAAATAAATTAAACTTTATGGAAGAGCTGGAAGAAGAAAATTTTTCTCCGCAGGATAGTTTACATGTTATCCAGTCGATGATTAACAAGACGAAAGAGGAATTGAGCGATAACAGTATTTATTTTTTATTATGGGGCTGGCTTGTCTTTATCGGTTGTCTTTTACAATATTTTTTACTGGTTATTATAAAAACCCCGCGTCATTATTATGCGTGGCTGATTATTATTGTAGGCGTTGTATTTTCAATTGTCTATAGTGTTAAATACCGGCAAAAGAGAAAAGTAAAAACTTACATCAGTGATAGCATGGGTAGGTTATGGACCGGGATGAGTTTTTCTTTTATGGCGCTCGTTTTTATTTTATCAAATATTGGATGGCAAAATGCTTTTCCAATTTATATACTTTTTTATGCCACCGGCACTTTTGTAAGTGGCGGAATACTTCAGTTTAAGCCCCTGCAGGTTGGAGGAATTATATGCTGGGTGCTGGCTGTCGCTGCCACTTTCGTGACTTATCAAAACCAGATTCTGTTTACCGCAGCTGCGATCATGGCAAGCTACCTGGTGCCGGGCTACCTGCTAAAAAGCAAAAAGTATAAAAATGACCGGGCCATTAATTAGTACAAGACTAAACAGGCAGGCTGTGCGGTCACACTCGCTGCAACGGATTTGCGGGTAAACCGCTTTTTTAGGGATTTAAAAATGAAAAGAGAAAAGTAAACATGTTCAAGGACCTGGATCCCATATTACATTCACAGTTGCGGTTGGCAGTAATGAGTTTATTAATAGGCGTAAGGGAGGCGGAGTTTACATTTTTGAGAGAAAAGACCAACGCTACCGCAGGTAATCTCAGTGTGCAGATCAATAAATTAAAAGACGCCGGTTATATTGATGTTGTAAAACAATTCAAAGAGAACTATCCCCAAACGATTTGTAAAATTACAAAAAAAGGCATCGATTCATTTGAAGTATATGTAAATGCCTTGCAGACTTACATGAACCCTGAGGGACAATAAAAAAAGCCCCCCGATTTAATCGGAGAGCAATTTAGCTGTGCCTGGTTATATATGAGTTATTAAGGTATTATTCTGCAGCTGCATCTCCGGCGGGACAAAGCATGCCCGTCAACGCTTTTTTATCGTTGCAAACTATTAAGTTTTATTGATCTATTTCCAGATCAATAAACTGGTGGTGTATATTTCATTATTGGAGATCAGACGCACTGAGTAGGCACCTTCGGCTAAACCAGTCGCGTTTTTCAAGGGGATAGTGTTGATACTATTGGTTACCTGGCTAGTTTGTTGTAACACAATTTTTCCAGTTTCATCTAATACAGTAACGGCGGCTTCTCCAATTTTTACAGTAGTAAAAAGTAATTGTATTTCACCCGATTTGCGGTTGGAGCTGATGCTTAATTTTTTATTGTCAGCAATACCTTTTTTAACAGGCATGCAGTGATCGATCAAAGACGTACTGAATACAGGCCGGGCCGATAAACTGAGTACAGAAAAGATAGCTAATGTAAAAATTATCTTCATACTGTGGTATTAAAATGAGTGTAAGCAAAGTCGAATGATCATTAGTGATCAAACAGTATTACAAAGTATAAAGGGATGTAAAAGGTAATTTTCCGCAGGATTTAGAAAGGAGCTTTTTGCTAAAAATAAATTAGAAAAAGTGGTTGTGGTGTTTGTTGGAGAATATGTGGTAAGCAATATTCGCAGTAAAAATACGGTTTATTTTTACATAACAAATTTTTTTTCAGTTTTTTTTAAAAATTCTTTTTTCAAAGCGCGTCCGCAAGAACAGCCGCAGATCATGTTGATATATTGACAAATGAACAATTACTTATTGTATCCGTTTTACCTTTGTCAACAATAATTATTCATGTCAACAATCATCAGGGTAAATCATCTCTCCAAACAATTTAAAGATACAAAGGCCGTTGACGATCTTTCATTTACTGTAAATGAAGGCGATGTTTATGGGTTCCTTGGCCAGAATGGTGCGGGCAAATCTACTACCATTCGCATGCTCCTCAGCCTGGTGGCACCTTCGGGAGGAGAGATCAATATTTTTGAAAAAAAATTAAGTACCCATCGCTCAGAAATATTACGAAGCGTAGGGGCGGTTATCGAAAAGCCTGATCTCTACAAATATCTTTCTGCTTACGATAACCTTTCCATATTTGCAAGGATGAGCGGAGTGAAAATTACCCGGCAATTATTAATGAAACAATTGCAAATGGTAGGTCTTGCCGAGAGGTCCGGCAGTAAAGTGAGAACATTTAGCCAGGGCATGAAACAGCGTTTAGGCATAGCCGTTGCATTGGTGCATGATCCGGCATTAATTATTTTAGATGAACCTACCAATGGCCTGGATCCCCAGGGTATCGCGGATATGCGTAACCTTATTTTGAACCTGAGTAATAAGATGGGCAAAACGGTGTTAATCTCCTCTCACCTTTTAAGCGAGATCGAATTGATCGCCAACAGGATGATCATTATTCACAAAGGAAAAAAAATGGTAGAAGGAAATGTCGCCGACCTGCTTGATCCAGCGCATTCACTGATACAAATTGAAACGCATAACAACGATGCCGCCCGGGAAAAAATCAAACAGACAAAATGGAATTCCTTTTTACAGGCGGACAAACAATTGCGGCTAATGATGAACAAAGAAGACGTACCACAACTTATTAACGACTTGGTGGCAATGCAGGTACAACTACTATCCGTCAACTCCAGCCATTCTCTTGAAAATTATTTTTTATCACTTACAACCCTGCCCGGAAATGTTGAACCTTTTGCGAATTGAACTATTCAAAATTTCAAGGCGGCCACGTACTTATATTGCTTTCGCTGCAATTGCCGCGATCGTGTTTATTTTCCAGTTTGCGTTCAAGGCGGATGGACAAAGTTATATGAACCTGCTGCTGCAAAGCGTAAAAGATACCTTTGAATTTGAACGGGTAAGGGCGATCAACGGATATTTTATGTGTTATATTATACTTAACACATTATTGATACAGGTGCCGATATTAGTAGCATTGATCGCTGCGGATTCTATTTCCGGCGAAGCCAATATGGGCACATTGCGCCTGCTGATCTCGAAGCCGATCAGTCGCACCCAATTGATATTGGTAAAATTTGCTGCTGCTACTATTTTTACGATCTTGCTTTTGTTGTGGATGGCCATTACTTCCCTCATTTTTAGTATGCTGATATTTGGCGTTGACGATATGCTGATCTTTCGCTCAAAGGGCGATGAATCGCAGATCCTGCTCATCACCAAAGATGATGTGATCTGGAGATACCTGGCGGCCTTTGCCTATGCCACCGTTGCCCTTACTGTCATAGCAGCGCTGTCTTTGTTTTTGTCGATATTCGCGGAGAATTCCATCGGGCCAATTATTGCTACGGTGTGTATCGTTATCGTTTGCACGATCATATCCAATATCAATGTTCCTGTCATCGATAAGAATGTAAAGCCGTTTCTCTTCACTTCTTACCTGGTGGGCTGGAAAGGATTTTTTTACATTGCGACCAATAGTGAAGGTATCCCGATAAAAGGCAGCGTCGAAAACTGGCCGGCCATCAGGAAAAGTTTGCTGATCCTGCTGCTGCACATCGGTGTGCTGGTTGCGGCATCCGTGATTATTTTTAAAAAGAAAGATATTTTATCTTAAAAAAATTGTATGATAAAGTTGTTAAGATATATGCTGTTTAGTGGTGCTATCCTGGCCGGCGTTTCGGGCAGGGCCCAGGTAGACGCGAATACCCTGATCAAAAAGGTTAGTGCTAAAATAGACCTGGTTAATAATTATGAGGCAAGTGGTAAAATGAAAACCAATGTAACCTTTCTGAAGGTCCCTGAATCTGCCGTCAAGATATATTTTAAGAAGCCAGATAAGTTGAAGATCAAAAATGAAAAAGGAATTTCTTTTGTGCCCAAAGGCGCCGTGAGCATCAACCTGAGCAGTATCATCAATGGCAGCAAATATACGGCACTCGATGCCGGTACAGATAAAATAGGCAATACCGTTGTACGCGTTTTAAAATTATTACCTGAAGACGATAATGCGGATATTGTGTTGTCGACCGTGTATATCGATGAAGCAAACCTCGTAATAAAAAAGGCGAAAACAACCACCCGGGAAAATGGCAGTTATCAATTGGAAATGAGTTATGGTAAATACATTGCGTACGGGCTGCCGGACAAGATCATCTTTACTTTCAATACCAAAGATTATAAACTGCCCAAGGGCGTCACTTTTGATTTTGATGATGGCACGGAAGCAAAGAAAACTACACCGGAAAACCTGAAGAAAAACCAGGGGATGGCTGAAATTACTTTTGATTCGTACATCATTAATAAAGGCGTTCCGGATACGGTATTTTGATATTCAACACCTGATCCACTTAGGGGCAAATCAGAAACGCCATTTTATTCCGGCACCTCCGTTATCTTCTCATCTACCGCATTGGCAACAATGGCCCTGCTTATTTTCTTAAGTGGATTTTGCCTTTGTACTTCATATTCTTTGCGTCCGTCAATGATATCGATGCATTTAAATATCGCTTCCCTGAAGGAGCTTTCATCAGCCTTGTTCTTTCCGGCAATGTCGAAGGCTACGCCGTGGTCCGGTGATGTGCGAACGCCGGCAAGACCTGCTGTATAATTTACACCCTCACCCAACGCCAGTGATTTAAATGGGATCAATCCCTGGTCGTGGTACATGGCCAGTACGGCATCAAATTTTTCATAACTGCCTCTCGCAAAAAAAGCATCCGCACTGTATGGGCCAAAACAAAAAATATCCCGCTGTTTTGCTTCTTTGATCGCAGGCTTGATAATATCTTCTTCCTCTCTTCCCACCAATCCTTCGTCGCCTGCATGTGGGTTTAATCCCAGCACCGCGATCTTAGGCTTATCGATACCAAAATCTTTTTTTAGGGAATTATTGATGATTTGCAATTTACTCAGGATATTTTCCCGGGTAATGAAAGTAGCGACGTCTTTCACCGGCACATGTTCGGTCAGCAGGGCAACCCTCATATTTTCGGCTACCATAAACATTACGACATCCGGTACGCCAAATAAATTTTTTAAATAGGGCGTATGGCCAGTAAAATTAAAAGCTTCTGACTGCGTATTTTTTTTGTGGATGGGAGCGGTTACCAAGCCATCTATCTGGCCTTCTTTCAGTGCCTCTGCTGCGGTCACTAAACTTAGAACCCCATATTTTCCGCCGGTTTCATTTAGAAGTCCGGGCGTAACAGCCACTTCATCTTCCCAGCAATTATACAGGTTTACCTGTTTGTGGTTGATTCGGCTTGAATCCTTGATACTCGAAAAATTAAAATTCACTTCAGGCAGCGCTTTCCTGTAAAAATTCAACACTTTATTACTCGCAAACAATACGGGTGTGCATATTTCAAGTAACCGGATATCTCCGATCGTCTTGATAATTATTTCAAGGCCGATGCCATTGATGTCGCCGCAGGATAAGCCAATTACAGGCTTATTTTCAGAAATTGAATTCATGATGACAAGTATTAGTTGGTAAAAATACAAATTCTTACCGGTAAGCATATAATTCCCGGAAACAGTTCATATTAATAATTAAGTCAGCAGGACTTCAAAAACCTGTTTTCTATTTAGAAGGCCGTTGTTATTTCTCCGACCAACAACCGAAGCGCTACCCTCTATAACATATTGGCCAAAAAATCAGGCTAAAAAATGCTCAAATACTTAGTCGCTTTACTGGTCGTGCTACCTGAACCCGAAATCAAAAGGCTTTTGTTTACTTTTGCCCGGATGTTTAAAATAAAAAAATCCTTAGGCCAGCATTTTCTAAAAGATGACACCATTATCCAAAAGATCGTGGATGCCCTCAACGAGGACCCTTTCACTAATTTGCTGGAAGTTGGTCCGGGTGGTGGCGCCTTAACGAAACACCTGGTAAAAATTCCCGGTATTAATTTCAAAGCGGTGGAACTGGATGATGAAAAAACGGAATACCTTACCAAAACTTATCCTGCATTAAAAGACAAGATCATAGGGCAAAGTTTTTTAGATATCGACGAGCCTTTTGACGAGCCATTTACGGTGATTGGTAATTTCCCCTACAATATTTCTACACAGATCCTGTTCAAAGTACTCGATTGGAAAGATAAAGTGCCGGTGGTGATCGGTATGTTCCAAAAAGAAGTTGCCCAGCGTGCAGCGTCTGGAGAGGGAAATAAGGTCTATGGAGTATTAAGCGTATTGATCCAGGCTTTTTATGAGGTAGAATACCTGTTCGATGTGAGCAACCAGTCTTTTAATCCGCCGCCCAAAGTAGAAAGTGGGGTTATCCGGCTTAAAAGAAAAACAACTAACCTGGATGTAAAAAGTGAGCGAGCCTTTAAAGTTTTAGTGAAAACCGCGTTTAACCAGCGGCGCAAGACCTTAAGGAATGCAGTCAAAAGTTTATTTACCCCAGAAATATTGCAGGACGAAATATTTAATAAGCGCGCCGAAGCATTGAGCGTGAACGATTTTGCCGCATTGACTTTTAAAATGAGTTGATCTATGAAAATTAAGACGGGGTATTTGTTGGTTGCTATATCAATTTTTTTTGTGTCCTGCAATACCCCCAGGTACATGTATAGCCCTTCTGCGCACAATGTGCCCGTGCTTGTAAAACAGGGCGACAGCAAACTGGCCGCCAATTATTCCACCGATTTGTCTGATGACCCTTTGACAGGTAATTCTTCTTCCGGCTATCAAAGAAAAAGTCACGGCTTCGATTTGCAGGGTGCAGTGGCCATTACCGATCATTTTGCTATCCAGGCAAATTACTTTAACCGCTCGGAAAGGAACAGGGACAGCGAAAGTAGTTACGATAGCGCTGACATCAGGTATAAAAGACACCTTACGGAAATTGGTTTCGGGTATCTCAAGTCCATGCATCGCAGGGACAAAGTAATGTTCCAGTTATTTGCCGGTGTTGGCAAGGGAAGTTTCAGCTTTATCGATAATGGAAAAGACATAAACAATGTATTCTATACAAAAAATCACCGGGCTGATGTATTAAAAGTGTACGTACAGCCGGCATTCCTGTTTCGCCCGCGGGAAAATTTTTCTTTGGCAATTTCAACAAGGATCAGCTTTATAAACTTTAGAAATATTCAGACAGACTATATGCCAGACGAATTGCGGGATTACCGCCTCGATGACCTTGAGGGTGGATACCGCACATTTTGGGAACCCGCTTTCACCAATACTTTCGGATTTAATAAGTTGCCGGGCGTGAAGTTTGAGTACCAGTTTGGAACTTCTGTGCAGATGAGTGACAGGAGAAGTATTGACTACCGGGGATTTAATTTTTCCCTGGGCATATTACTGGATATCCCCAAAATGTTCAAGCCTGCCAGGGACAAAAACTAACAACTGTTAACTTTTCAACTCCTTACTGTATTTTTACATTGCAATCAGCAGGCTATTGTATTGACGGGTATGCTGTAAATTTTCCTGGTAAGTCATCACTAAAAAGTTACTCACCAGCAAAAATTACGGTTGGCTATTTGACCTGACACGAGCGGCCTCCGCGTGTAAAAATATTCATACAAATTGCCTGTCGGTGCAGAAGTACTAAATGTTCTACCTATCATGAGCGTCACTCCTGTTAAAAAAGTCCGCATTGTAACTGCGGCAGCCCTGTTCGATGGACATGATGCGGCCATCAATATCATGCGCCGCATCCTGCAATCGAAGGGCGCGGAGATCATTCACCTCGGCCATAACCGGAGCGTGCACGAAATTGTGGAGTGCGCGATAGAAGAAGATGTGCAGGCAATAGCGATCACCAGTTACCAGGGAGGGCATGTAGAGTTTTTTAAATACATGAAAGATTTGCTGGATGAGAACGGTTGTAGCCATATCAAAATTTTTGGCGGTGGAGGCGGTACCATTTTGCCCACAGAAATCGAAGGGCTGCATAATTACGGTATCACCAGGATTTACTCACCTGATGACGGAAGAAAAATGGGGTTAGAAGGAATGATTGCTGACCTGGTAGAAAAGGCAGGAAAAAATGATGCCTGTTCAATCAAAGATGACCAATTAAAAAGTAATTCAAATCTTTTCGCCCTGGGTGAATACCGCGATATAAGAAAAATCGCTAGGGCAATCACCCTGGCTGAAAATGGAGAAGATTATGCCTTTCACCTAAATGAGTTAAAAAGGTTGTCCAATGAATTGAAAGGTCACCAGGGTACAGCGGCTCCCGTACTGGGTATCACCGGTACCGGCGGCGCAGGAAAATCCTCGGTGACGGATGAAATACTGCGTCGGTTTTTAAATACTTACACGGATAAAACAATCGCCGTAATATCTGTCGATCCCAGTAAAAAGAAGACCGGCGGCGCCTTATTGGGAGATCGCATCCGGATGAACGCCATCTCTTCTCCCCGGGCCTATATGCGCAGCCTGGCTACGCGGGAAAGTGATAAGGCATTGAGCCAGTATGTGCCCGAAGCAATTGACATTTGCAAAGCAGCCGGGTTTGATTTTATTATCCTGGAAAGCGCCGGGGTGGGGCAAAGTGATGCTTCGATCCTGGAATATGTGGATGTGAGCATGTACGTGATGACACCGGAATATGGCGCCGCTTCCCAATTGGAAAAGATCAATATGCTCGATTATGCGGATGTGGTCTGTGTAAACAAGTTCGATAAGGCTGGTGCCCTGGATGCTTTGCACGATGTTCGCAAACAATACAAGCGCAACCATGGTTTGTGGGCAGCAAAAGACGAGGAACTGCCAGTTATTGGTACCATTGCTGCACAATTCAACGATGCCGGCGTAAATGAATTGTTTGAAAGGCTGATGGAAAAAGTGAAGGAAAAAACCGGGGTGCAGTTCAGTGGCGTTATTGTACATCATGAACATATAAATGATACCAGCAGCCAGTCTACCATTATCCCACCCAGGCGGATACGTTACCTGGCCGAAATTGCAGCTGAGATCGAACAGTACAATAAGCTGGGAAATGAACAATCGGAAATTGCCAGTAAGCTATACCAGTTAAACGGCGCGTTTGACACCCTGCAGGAAGAAGGCGGCGACCACACTATATTGGAAGGGTTACAGCAAGCCATAACCGGGCTTGAAAAACAATTGTTTCCAGTCTGTAAAAAGCTGGTGGAAGAATGGGAACAAACGAAATCCCGTTATCAAAAGCAGTTTTTTGAGTATGATGTACGGGGTAAGGTCATCAAACAACCATTGTATTTTGAATCTTTGTCACATACCCGCATTCCCAAAATTGCGGTGCCCCGGTTTAAGGATTGGGGAGATATTTTGCGCTGGCGGATACAGGAAAATTTCCCGGGAAAATTTCCCTATACGGCCGGCGTATTTCCATTGAAAAGGGCAGAAGAAGATCCAACCAGGATGTTTGCAGGAGAAGGCGGACCGGAAAGAACCAACCGGCGTTTCCATTATGTGAGCCTCGGTCAGCCGGCGAAAAGATTATCCACGGCCTTCGACAGCGTTACCTTGTATGGCGAAGACCCGGCGCCACGCCCGGATATTTATGGCAAAGTAGGTAATAGCGGCGTGAGCATCGCAACAGTAGACGATGCCAAAAAATTATACAGCGGCTTTGATCTTTGCGATCCGAAGACATCTGTAAGTATGACGATAAACGGGCCGGCGCCTATATTGCTGGCATTTTTTATGAACGCCGCCATTGATCAGCAATGTGAAAAATATATCATTGAAAATAACCTGAGAAATGAAATAAATAAACTGATCGAATCAAAACATGATATTGAAACGCTGCCTAAATACATTGGTAGCAACGGCCAGCCAATAGAGCACAACGAATTACCCAAACATTCGGGAGCAGCCTCAGGCGCTGCGCTTCCCGAAGGCAACAACGGCCTGGGTTTGCGGCTTTTAGGCTTAAGCGGCAAAGATGTACTTCCGGAAGAGGTGTATGAAAAAATAAAAGCCAATGCCTTAGCGACTGTAAGAGGAACTGTACAGGCTGATATATTGAAAGAGGACCAGGCGCAAAACACCTGCATTTTTTCCACGGAATTTGCTTTAAAATTAATGGGCGATGTGCAGGAGTATTTTATCAATAACAGCGTGCAGAACTTTTATAGCGTGAGCATCAGCGGCTACCACATTGCAGAAGCCGGCGCTAATCCTATCAGTCAACTGGCATTTACCCTCGCCAATGGTTTCACCTATGTTGAATATTATTTAAGCCGGGGAATGCATATTGATGATTTTGCCCCTAACCTTTCTTTTTTCTTTAGCAATGGAATGGATGCCGAATACAGCGTGATCGGCCGGGTGGCGCGACGGATATGGGCAAAGGCCATGAAGCATAAATACAATGCCAATAGCCGGAGCCAGAAATTGAAGTATCACATACAAACCAGCGGCAGAAGTTTGCATGCACAGGAGATCGATTTCAATGATATCCGTACCACCCTGCAGGCGCTGTATGCCATATATGACAATTGCAATTCTTTACATACCAACGCTTATGATGAGGCGATCACAACGCCAACGGAAGAGAGCGTGCGTCGCGCCATGGCGATACAACTGATTATCAACAGGGAGCTCGGTACGGCAAAAAACGAAAATCCCAACCAGGGTTCTTTTTTGACTGAAGAGCTCACCGATTTAGTAGAAGATGCCGTGATGAATGAGTTTCACCGGCTTACCGAGCGGGGAGGGGTATTAGGCGCCATGGAACGGATGTACCAACGAAATAAAATACAGGAAGAAAGCCTTTATTACGAGACATTAAAACACACCGGAGAATTCCCCATTGTAGGTGTAAACACATTTTTAAATAAAAAAGGCAGTCCTACCATATTACCTACTGAAGTGATACGCAGTACGGCTGCGGAAAAAGAATTCCAGGTAAAAACCCTTCACGCTTTTCACCAGCGGCATGCGGAAAAGGCCGGGCAGATGCTTAACCGGTTGAAACAGGTTGCGGTAAATAACGGAAATCTGTTTGAGGAGCTTATGGAGACGGTCAAATATTGTTCATTGGGCCAAATCACAAATGCGCTTTACGCCGTTGGCGGACAGTATAGAAGAAATATGTAACGTTATGTTCGTCCGGTATCATCCCGCCGTGTTTAATCGATACTTGTTGGAAGAAGTAAACATATGCGGCAGAAAGGGGATTGTTTTGGTCATTATTGCAGAAAGTAAAATAAAATATTTTTTATGTCGTTCTGAAAAAGTTCAGGAACTACCCGGGATAAATTTTCGTGTCTATATGTCGGTTGAATACATTGTATTGGCGCAAAAATGAATACGCCCTCCAATTTAGGGACTGGCATAAAAGACAAATTTCTGCGAACAAAATCCGGATAGGCTTTGATGATTGTTTGAGTTGCTGGCACCCTTACCGGGACAAATCGGGCAGGTTTTTAGGCCGGCCAATAATGAATTTAATTGTTTACTTTTAACTTTCGCACGTTTATTAAACCCAATGTTATGAAGAATTTTACCTTGTTCTTTTCAAGAGCACTCTATTGTATTGCTCTTATGTCAACCATAAGTACCGGTACATCGTACGGCCAGGTCGTCGATATCATATCTAATCCGAATACCTCTTCAAACGCTGTGTTGGGAACCTTTCCCTATGCGGCGAACGAAAGTATCTACACCGAATCAGAAATCGGCGCAGCAAATTATACCACGGCTGCGACAGCGATCGACCAGGTAGCTTTTAATCTCGGCGGTCTTGGCGCGGTAGATACTTTCAGGAACATTACCATCTGGATGAAGCAGGTTCCCTTAACTTCCACTACTTTTTCAACCGGTACTTACGACACTATTGGCTATACAAAAGTATTCACCGGCCAGGTGGTTGTAAATACGCTCGGCTGGGTTCCCATAAAGCTGGACGTAGGTTTTCAACGTACAAGTGGTAACAACCTGCAGATTTTAATAGAAAGAAGGGATGGAGTTCAACATAGCGGTTTCGTTTACAGGGCATCTGTGGGAAACACGGCAGATGTGACGGCGTTAAGCGCCAGGCGATATAACTTGTCTGCCCCCCTTTCGGCAGCGACCTCACTAACTGCGAGTGCCGCTTCCCGTGCGCAAATAAGATTTTATCATGTTTATTCAAATGACGCCCAGATACAGGAGATTTATTCATTGGGTAAATTGCCGGTTCCTTTTGGTGCGCCGCATGTGGTGAGGGCAAGTGTTACAAATGTTGGATCGGCTACTTTAACAAATGTCCCGGTAACTTTAAGTATTACGGGTGCCAATACATTTTCAAATGTGCAGGTGATACCTACCCTTGCTTCCGGGGCCAGTGCATTTGTTAGTTTTGCCGGATTTACGCCCACTGTGCAGGCCAATAACAACCTGACGATATCTATTCCCAATGATGATTTCAATGGTAATAATTCTAAAACGGTAGTACAAGCCATCAATAACAACACATTTTCCTATTCCTTCGGAACCGTCCCGATCGGGGCTGTTGGATTTAATGCGAATTCCACGGGAGATTTTGCAGTAAGATATAGTACCAGTGTGGCCGCTGCCATCAGCCAGGTATCGGTAAATTTCATTACGGGCGGCCGGCCTTTTAAAGTGGCTATTTGGGATACAACGGGCGGAAATGGTAAACCAGGCACCCTGCTGTTTTCATCTACAGTACAAACTTCAACCGCTGGTGTTTATGTGTTGCCGATATTGCCGGCTGTGCCAATCGCCAAGGGCGACTTTTTTGTAGGTGTTCAGCAAACCGGAACATCCAATGTCAGTTTTGCTTATCAAAATGAAGATCCTATCCGGCTCAATACTTTTTACCTGACCCAGCCTACCGGCGGAACAGTTTGGTCGGATCTTGCCCCTGCAAATAATTTCAGGTTTATGATCGA
Source organism: Ferruginibacter sp. (assembly GCA_039916545.1). Taxonomy (GTDB): domain Bacteria; phylum Bacteroidota; class Bacteroidia; order Chitinophagales; family Chitinophagaceae; genus Ferruginibacter. The sequence goes on along the minus strand of JBDSLD010000337.1, from coordinate 6,088 downwards.
GCCTAAGCTCCAGATCACCATCGATGCGAATCTCACGGATATCATTACACCTGTAGCAAGTTGTAGTACCGGTCCGGTTAACTATGGCGCGATTATATCGAACGTAGGATTAAATACGATCAATGCCGGAACGGCTAATGTTACGCTAAAAATAGGGGGTGCCAATACGTACACGGCAACACTTACAAACGCCACGAATATCGTTTCCGGCGCTTCGGAAAAAATTACTTTTAGCGGTGTCAATATTAATAATCCGGGCACAAATTTCGATACTGTGTTTGTTTCTTTGACAGGCGATACCGAGCAGGCGAATGATACTTTAAAAACGACCAATATTTCTGCAGCACCCGTGGCCATTACTACTTTTCCAGCGGTAGAAAATGCGGAGGCTACGCTTCCTTTACTTCCATATTTCACGATCGTTACAGGCAGTACCCCACTGTGGAGCGTAAAAACAGGTAACTATACAAATGCAGACCAGGCCACGGCATTGGCTCCTCATGGCGGTACGAAATTTTTCCTTTGCGACAGTTATGGAGGTGGCAATACAGCAGGGTTCGTTTCAAGGTTATCAAGTAATTGCATCACCATTCCTGCGGCTACCGCAACTAACTGCGGATATAAATTGCGATTCTGGATGAGTCATGACAACACGGCAACGCTGCCACAATTGGATAGTATGTACCTCAGTATTTCCACCAATAACGGGCTTACCTGGACAAGACTTTTACCTGGTTATCAAAGGGCAAATGCAGCCTACACAACACCCGGTTGGGAAAAACTGGAGAAGGACCTGTCAGCTTATGCGGGTCAAACTTTCCAGATCGGTTTTGAAGCAGTCAGTAAATCCGGTAATGCGTTTGGATTGGATGATATTACTATTGCGAGTATCCCCGAACAGGAACTCGTTCTGTCGCCTGTTGCTAATAATTCCGTGGCGCTTACAAAACAATGCGATGACCAGGGCTGGACCTACTATTCGAATCCTGCTTCTCCGGCCGCCGGACTTTTTGCAATTAATTGGGATCCAACCGGCAGTGGTGCCAATGTAGCTGCAAAGGCCGCTACCGCACTTACTATCCAACTGGATCCATCTTTTTATACCGCAACAGATATACCTGCTAAAAAGGCTACTTATACCATGCAGCGCTACTGGAACTTAAATGCGGGTGCAACTCTGTTGACAGCACCAGTCAATGTGCGCTTTTTCTATGACGCAGGGGAAAAGTTAGCAGTGGACAATGCTGCCGCAACTTTTGCTACCACCAATACAGGAACGCCCGAAACCGGCACCTGGTTCAAAACCAGCGTTACTGATTTTGTTGGAAATGCTGCACACGTAACTTCGGACGGTGTTTTAAATGCCATCCCACTTACGAATGTTAATACAGCCAACAATACAATTAATGGAATATTATATGCCCAGTTTAATGGGATCACCAGCTTCAGCGGTGGTACTTATGCAACAGGTGTCGGCCCAACTACGCCTTTGCCGGTTACACTGGTAAGCTTTGAGGTAAAACGATCAGGAAAGATCAACCAAATAAGCTGGAGTACCAGCCTGGAATTAAACACTAAAAAGTTTATAATTGAACGTGCTACAGATGGTCGCAACTTTACCATTATCGGGGAGGTTACCGCTTCCGGCAACAGTTCCATTGTCAATAAATATAGTTTTTCAGATAACACGCCGGTGCGCGGAACCAATTACTACCGGTTGAGGATAATCGATATAGACAATAGCGGTAAATACAGTGCTATCCGCAGCGTGCTGAACCTTGGCTCCTTCGATATCTCGATCTATCCAAACCCGGTTAAGGGCCTCCTTAATATTAAGCTCGATGCAGATAAAGCAGATAAAGCTGAGCTGGTGATCACGGATGTGAGCGGTAAAATTGTACTGACTAAAACACTCGCGATCGTTAAAGGAACCAATCTTGTACCGGTGAATGCAAATAAGCTGGCGACAGGCGGTTATGTTGTTAAAATAACCTTGAGCGATGATGTGGTGATCCGGAAATTTGATAAGCAGTAATAGAAAATAATAGTAATCAAAAACGGCTCTCATTACGAGGGCCGTTTTTTTCTTTTAAAACCGGAACAATAAAAAGAGGTATTAATTTTGGGCTGCTATGCACCGGTTTGTGCGTTCTGCGCCAGGCTTATCATTTTATTTAAGCTCTTCACAATAATAGCCAGCACTAAGCAACAAGGTTTCTACTTCTTCTCCCCCCATGTCATTTGCTACTATCCTCAAAATATTATCTACGTCATTAAGATCGACATTCCATTGAAATATATTCGGGTGTACATCCAGCGATGATTCAATATCACTGATACGCTTTACGTCTGTCAGATTGGTTTTAAAAACAAGTATTTCCATAAAGAAGATTTTTGCGGGGTGATATTTTCATCTTTATATTTTTCAACTGTCTAAATTAACTGGCACGAAGAAATGAAGCGACACCGTTAATCTTTACCCGCTATCCGTTTTTATTCGTGGCAACTATACTACAAAGTGCCTCCGGTTGTTTTATCGAATTCATCATTTTGCGGTTTCATCCTCCACCTGCTGCCACAACGGTTTTTCCATTCTGCCTTAAATCGCTCTCTTTGCTCGGGCGTCATTGTCTCCCATTTATCTTTCATTTTTTGCCTCCACTCATGTCCGCGGCCTCCTCTCCACCCACCTTTGAACCCGCCAAACAGAATTTTACTTAAGATCAATATTCCCAGGGCCTGTGCAAATGTGACGGCCTTTACGCCCAGCACTGCGGGCAAAATAGCATTCCATAATCCCATTACTACGAAAGTGAATAGTATGGTGGCGGCAATAATAAATACGGCCATCATTAATCCTTTCCTTATCCAAAATTTTTTCATTGTATATCTTTTTTGCCAGGACTTTTTGTATTTCTCCACCGGGCGTCTCAAATTCATTTTAACTGATTCATGCCCGATATAAAGTCCTGCTGTTAATAATTTAATAATTCATCTTTCAAGATGCTCAACCTGTCCCTTAAATGCAATACCGCGTACCGCTTCCGGCTGAGAAGTGTGGCCACACTTACACCCGTTTGCTGTTCAATCTCTTTAAAAGGAATGCCCTCTATTTCATTTTTTACAAATACGGAACTTTGTTCTGCCGGTAATTCATCCAGCGCTTCCTTCAGGGCTTCCCAAAATACATTGCGTAAATATTCAGTTTCCGGATTATTATCTGAAGGCATCAGTATTTCCTTCCAGTCCATCATTGCGTCGTCGGTCTCCATGCCGTTCAGTACATCATCAGCAAGGGGCAATTTTTGCTTTCTATAGCTGTCTGTAATTTTGTTGCGGGCCACTTTGTACAACCAACTGCTTGCCTGTTCTATCGGTTCAGTATTTCCGGCAAACTGGTAAAAAACATCCTGCAGTATGTCTTCCGCGTCTTCCGTACTTGATACACGTTGTTTAATAAAACCAAACAGCCGCTTGCTTATGCCTTTTATGGTATCGGTTATATTGTTGTTGCGTTCAGCGCTCATTGCTGTTGGTATGGTCATCACATCCTTCATGTATAATCTTGTAGACGAATGGTGCCCTGCCATATTTTAAAGTTGGCAAAATATTTTTAATCGGGTAAAACGGTATAGGAGTAACCGGGTTTTGTTTACTGGTTGCTTTTTAAAGTTATTCGCTTTTACCTGATTTTGTTGCTCACGACAGTCAATACTAAATGTCAACATGAAATCTCCTGGTGAGCCTCCAAAAGGTGACCCACCAGGAGATTTCACAGAGTATACGGTCAACATATTTATAAAACAAAACAACTGGTAAAATGTAGATAAAAAACCATATCCGTAGAAGTTTTTCAACAAACAAGATTTATAACAAAGCCTTTACATCTATTTTTTTCTATGGTATGATTTTGGGATTTGTTTTTAAACAACAAATCGAATAGTTATGGCAACATTACAAAATAAAACAATAGCAATACTTACTGATAATGGTTTTGAAGAAGTTGAACTTACCAGTCCTAAAAAAGCATTGGAAGAAGCCGGAGCAACGGTTAAAATTATTTCCATGCAGAAGGACCTGGTAAAAGCGTGGGATCACGACCATTGGTCAATTACCTTACCGGTCGATGTTCACCTGGATGAAGCAAACAGTGATGATTATGATGGGCTAGTGATACCTGGCGGAGTAATGAACCCTGATAAAATGCGGGCGGATAAAGGATATATTTCTTTTGCGCGCGAATTCCTGGAAGCAGGAAAGCCAGTGGCTTCCATTTGCCACGGGCCTCAGTTGTTGATTGAAACTGAAATGCTAAGTGGTCGCGATGTGACATCTTATCCTTCAATTAAAACTGATCTTAAAAATGCCGGTGCAACCTGGTACGATAAAGAAGTAGTGGTGGACAATGGGCTCGTGACAAGCAGAAGCCCTGAGGATCTGCCGGCTTTCAATGAAAAAATGATTGAAGAGTTTGCAGAGGGTGTGCATAAGGTGGCACCGTCATACGCCTGACCGAAAGGCAAGTATGCTATAATAACTCAATATAAATCTAAAAATGGCTCTATGAAGAGCCATTTTTTTATCTGCAATCAAATAAATTTGTATTTTAATAGTCAATGGTAGTCAGTTGGATAGCCTATTGCACCGGTAATGAATAATATAATTTCGGTCATTCTATGTCAAATAGATAGCGCCACTTTATTTCCGTCATTGTATTAATTCTTCTTAAAATACTATACCTCCTGCTCTTTTTTTTGCAGCTTGAGAAGATGGAAAGGTGCCGATGTTTTTACGTTTATGTATTTTGGGATCTTTTTTCCTGGAATACAACGGTATTCTCCCGATGCAGGTTTGGGTATAGTGATTAATAGATTTATGGGTAGTAATTATTATTAAGTCAATTATTTTTATGCTTTTTTTTACGGTTAGACTTATCCCCGGATGAATTTGCGTCTGTCAAACCTTTATTTCCATCCTCGAAATTTATAACAGGATCAGTTTCTCCGGCCGCAGCGAAAAGATTTATATTTCCAACCGCGTTCATTGTTTTACTATTGGCAGCCGTGGCAATGTCGGTTTGCTTTTTCATAGCATTGTTTTTATTATAAGATAAAAAATTATGCCAGAACAATTTTATTGAAACTAAAGAGAATGTAAATTTTACCTGTAAAAATCCAGCACGGTATTCTGCCGGTAGGTTTTGTGCGGTTGCATGCTTACTCCAACAAGGGAGTAATTTCCAAGAAGAATCTTCCGGTGACCAAATGAAGGAATATCCTCATCGATTAAAAGCGATAAAATAATATTGAGAGGTTCTTTATTTCCATAATCGCAGCATTCTCCAAGAAAGTGTTGTTGCACCTTGCATTCATTGCTCGTGCGTATATGCCCCACATAGCCTTCTTCGCCGGATGTTTTAGCATGGCAGGCGGCACTCGTAAAACATTTTTCATCCGGATTAATTATTGGCGCCTGCTCCATGGTGAGCATCTTTTTTATAAGAGATTGATAATAATATTCATTGTTGATCAATCGCTCTTTGCCTGACATAGCAGGATATTTTGCAAGTACGGTGTTTGCAAATAATTTTGGATAAGCCCGGGCGAGATTTAAAATATAGATGACCTCTTTCTCTACATCATTCATGTAATCTACATTTTTGGCCGTATTGCAAGTGGAGTATGCTGCTTTGTTCCATTCAGTCGAATAGGCAGATAATGGGGATAAATTTGACAAATGAGTTATTGAAACGCCTTGTTCAATTGAACTATTGAATACCAGGGCCGACAACACAATAAATAAGTACTTCATAAAGGCCGGTTTTATTCAATTTAAGCAAACGTAGCTTTTTTTGTAAATCATTACTAAAAGACAAGCAGTATTTAGAAATTTCTTAACACCCGTACGCAGGCCTGATCTATAAACTTCAGGCAGGCATAATTGTTTTTCCAAAAGGCATTAAGGAAACTTCCACCAATTTAAAATGCTGCCTGGCAAACGGTATACCTATAATAGTAATAAATAAAATTATCCCAAAACAAATATGGAACAGTGCTGTATAAAAGCCGCCACATAAGATCCAGACGAT
>JBDSLD010000336.1:0-8533 GCA_039916545.1 Ferruginibacter sp. | reverse complement strand
CAATTTTTTTTCCATTGAAGGAGGGTATAATAAATATTGGGCGCTTCAAAAAAACTGGTATACCAGTTTGCAATTTATTGGAAGTATCAAGCTACCCCTTGACCAGCCCTATTTTAACCAGCGTGCGATCGGCTATAATGGCGCAAATATTCGTGGGCTGGAATTTTATGTGGTGGATGGTGTTGCTTTTGGCATCATTAAATCTACCCTTAAAAAGAAATTATTTTCATTTTCAATTCCAATACCTTTTAAATCTGCAAGGATAATTCCAAGCCTGCCTTTTACCATATTTGCTAAAACATATGCCGATGCGGGTTTTGCGTATAACAAGAAAAAATTTGATACAAACCTGAATAACAAACTTTTATACTCAGGAGGAGTGGGTATTGACATCCTGACCTTGTACGATATCAACCTGAGGATCGAATATAGCTTCAACCAGCTTGGCCAGCGTCCGCTGTTCTTTGAAAGCAAGTGACATGACAAACGCCGGTTAATTATTTAAAAAATTCATCAGTTGAAAAATAAACATTGATAACCTGTTTAGCTTTTTTATAGCAGAACCGCTGCCTGGTAACACTTGTTATGCACGTGGGTTTACCTATATTTATAACCCGTAAGAAGAATAATAGCTTGCAGCCAACTGTAAATGTTCGAATAGTGAATCCCGGTTTACCGGTAAAATTTTTTGATTTAAAACTTAATATGAAAATAGCTATTTATAGCCGTGGTATAGAAAATGACCAGCACAAGGATATGGAATCTTTTTTACAGGAGTTGAAAACCTATAAAGTAGAGCCGGTTTTTTTCCAGGATTTTTTTAACAAGTTTTACTCCACTGTGAACATGGTGGGTAAATATTCCACCTTTAATGCCGCCGAGGACCTGGATGATACAATAGAGTGCGTGATCAGTTTGGGCGGAGACGGAACATTGCTTGATACCGTCACATTGGTGCAGGACAAGGGTATCCCTGTACTGGGAATCAATTACGGGCGCCTGGGTTTTTTAGCCAATATCGGTAAAGAAGATCTTCATATAGCCATTAAGGCGCTGGCAGAAAGAACTTATGTGACAGATAACCGCACACTGATACATTTAGATGCCGATATGCCGCTTTTTGACAAAGTTCCTTATGGGTTAAATGAATTCACTTTACAAAAAAAAGATTCCTCTTCGATGATAAAAATTCATACTTATCTAAACGGTGAATTTTTAAATACTTATTGGGCGGATGGCCTGATAGTGGCGACACCAACGGGTTCTACAGGATATTCGTTAAGTTGTAACGGGCCAATCGTTTTTCCTGACAGCGGAAGTTTTGTGATTACTCCTGTAGCGCCGCACAATTTGAATATCCGTCCCATCGTTGTACCAGACGATAATATTATTTCTTTTGAAGTGGAGGGTAGAACAGATTCATTTATTTGTACGCTCGATAGTCGCAGGGTGGTTGTTCCCAAAGAAGCGCAATTAGCGGTAAAAAAAGAAAAATTTGGAATTAACCTGATCAGGCTGAACGAGAATAATTTTCTTCAAACACTTCGTAATAAGCTTTCCTGGGGATTGGATAAACGTAACTTATAGAAAAAAATCATCATCAAATAGTTAAACAAGTTATAAAAAGCTATTTATTCAACAAGATATTATCCGTCATCCCGTTTTTAAGAAACAAATTGTAATTTGCAACCATGAAAAAGTGTATCCTTACCATCTTTATTATAACCGCCTTTTTATACAATACCAATGCACAGGATGTATATGAACAAATAGGTGAGTTTGGGTTAACTGTCGGGGCCGCTCATTATTTTGGAGACCTCAATACAAGGGCCAATATTAACAGGCCAAAACCTGCGGTCGGAATTTTCTACAAAAAACAGTTCAATAATTATCTCGGTGTTCGTGTGAGCGCTCATTACGCACAATTAGGATACAGCGACATTTACAGCAAATCTGAATACCAGCAAAGGCGAAACTTAAGTTTTAATTCTGATATTTTTGAATTTGCGGCAAGTGGTGATTTTAATTTTTTCAAATTTGTTCCAGGCGACCCATTTTATTCCTTTACGCCTTATGTTACCCTCGGGGTGGGTATATTTAGTTTTAACCCGTATGCATATTATGAAGGCAGAAAAGTTTTTTTAAGGCCTTTAGGTACGGAAGGGCAGAATATCGAATACGTCGATCCAAATAATGGCAAAAAACGGAAACCTTATGGGAGTATGGCCGTCTGTTTTCCTATCGGCGCAGGTATCAAATACAATATTTCAAATAATGTGAATTTGTCTTTTCAGATTGCACATCGTCTAACGCTCACAGATTACCTGGATGATGTTAGCACTACTTTTATCGGAAGCGATAAATTCCCTTTGCTAAACGGGCAGCCATCTGTGGCAGGTATTTTACAGGATCGAAGCTTTGAAACCGGTGATATCATCGGGACCGAAGGCAGGCAACGTGGATTCAGCAAACAAAAAGACCAGTACATAATTGCAGAGGTTGGAATTTCTTTTACCATCAGCACTTACAGGTGTCCTACCGCACGGTAATTACCAATCGTGTTTTATAATATTTGCCGGGTTTAGCCCGGCTTTTTTTTGAGCGCTTACTATCGATGCAAGTGCCCTACTGGCGGGCATAGCGGGCAACATTTACCCAAAATGCTTATTCCAACTAATTTTTATTACTTTTGCCCCCCGAAGTTAGGTCCACCCTGACTTATAATTTTTCATTTCGTATGAGTTTAAAGGAAAGTATCAATATAAAAAGGCTTCCCCGCCACATTGCCATAATTATGGATGGGAACGGTAGGTGGGCGCAGGAAAAGGGTGAGGACCGTCTTTTCGGACATCTTCACGGGGTAGAAAGTGTACGGAATATTGTGGAAGGATGTGCAGAGCTGGGTATTGAATATCTTACATTATATGCTTTTAGCACAGAAAACTGGGACAGGCCCGCGTATGAAGTAACAGGGTTGATGGAATTGCTGATAGATACGATCCGGAATGAAGTCCCCACCCTGAATAAAAATAATATCAGGCTGCACGTTATCGGCGATATGAGTATGCTGCCTGAAGCGGCCCGCCAGGAATTAAGGGAAGCGCTTGATGAAACTTCCGTAAATACCGGGTTAAACCTGGTAATGGCGTTGAGTTACAGTAGCCGGTGGGAAATAGTGGATGCGATAAAAAAGATTGCCGTTGACGTAAAAAGCGGGTCATTAGATGCCGAAAATATTACACAGGATATATTGCAGAAATACTTATCCACCAGTGAGTTTCCTGATCCGGAGTTAATGATACGAACCAGCGGAGAATTCAGGATCAGTAATTTTTTATTATACCAGCTTGCTTATGCGGAGCTGTATTTTACCAATACCCGCTGGCCGGATTTCAGAAAAGAAAATTTATACGAAGCCATCGTCGATTTTCAAAACAGGGAAAGAAGGTTTGGCAAAACAGGGGAACAACTAAAAGAAGAAATACCTGATCTGCAGAACAAAGAAGGCGTGTAAAGTCTACTTTTCGTAGTGCACGAAACATAAAGCAGGCTATGAGATTACCAGCCATATAATTTTGAAATTTCTATTACCAGTAAAAAGCTAACTAATAAAAACAAGTAACATTTTTTGCATACCCCGCTGCTGCTGCCCTTCACGGGATAGGGCATTGTATGGGATGTTTAACAAATAGTTTTCATTATAGCAAGTATATTGCCACTCGTAAAAAACCAATTGATGCAGAGGATTTACCCGAATTTTTTATTAATTGTTATCGCAGTTTTTATTACCCAGTTAGCATTTAGCCAAAACGATACCCTTCCTGTTTCAGTTAATCCCGAGTTAATGGGAATTTTTGACGCAAAAACCCCCAAGCAGTATACATTGGCTGGTATCACTGTCACCGGCGCTAAAGCATTCGACCAAAATTTAATAATTTCCATAACCGGCCTGGCTATTGGCGACAAGGTAATGATTCCCGGAACAGATGTGTTTAGTAAAGCCATTAGCAAACTGTGGAAACAAAACCTGGTTGTAGATGTGGAAGTCTTTATAACTAAACTGGTAGGTAAAGACCTGTACATCGAGTTAGCGATCACAGAGCGTCCAAGGCTGGCGGATTTTAAATTCACAGGTATAAAGAAAGGTGAAAAAGACGATCTTGAAACGAAGATAGGATTGTCGAAAGACAGGGTGGTAACGGATAACATGAAGTTAAGCGCGATTGAAGCGATCAATAAATTTTTTGCAGACAAAGGTTTTCGCAATGTGCAGGTAGAGGTTAAAGAACAGCCTGCCCCCTCGATGGTAAACGCGGTTACTTTGGTTTTCGCGGTTAATAAAGGCAATAAGGTAAAAGTAAATACGATCGATTTTGCGAACAATGAAAATATCACTGATTCGAAGCTGAAAAAACAAATGAAGGGCACGAAGGAGCTGTCCAGGTTTACCCTTTTTCCACCGCCGGGCTTTAATCCCTATGGCGACACCGCTGTCCGGCCAAGTTTCAAAGAATATTTAAAAGACATGGATTATTTATCCCTGTCTAAAACGAAGGAATTCATTGACCCTTATTTCCGTTTTAAATTATTCAGCTCGTCGAAATTCAATCCCAAAAAATACGAAGATGATAAAATAAACGTACTGGATTATTATAATTCCCAGGGATTCCGCGATGCGGTAATCGTATCTGATACTGCTATTAACAATGCAAAAAAGAACGTTGACCTGTACATCAAAATGAATGAGGGCAGGAAATACTTTTTCGGAAACATCGTGTGGAGAGGCGAAACAAAATATACAGATTCAATTTTAAATATCATCCTGGGTATAAAGAAAGGCGATATTTACAATTTAGAAATTCTGAATAAACGCCTGGGCAAAATACCATCAGCCGAAGGCGGCGATATACAGAGTCTTTACATGGATGACGGTTATCTTTTCTTCAGGGTAGAACCTGTGGAAAGCGCTGTGTACAACGATACCATCGATTTTGAAATTAGGATGCAGGAAGGCCCGCAAGCCACTATTGGTAAGATCGACATCAGCGGTAACGATAAAACAAAAGACTATGTTATCCGAAGGGAACTCAGGACCGTACCAGGAGAAAAATTCAGCCGTGCTGACCTGATACGTACACAAAGGGAGCTTGGTCAATTAGGCTTTTTTAACCCGGAAAAAACAAACCCCGTGGTGGTTCCTAATTCTGATGACGGAACCGTGGATATTACCTGGCAGGTAGAAGAAAAATCGAATGACCAATTGGAATTATCGGCGGGTTTTGGTGGCGGTATTGGCTTGACTGGTACTTTGGGCATCACCTTTAATAACTTTTCGATTAATAATATTTTTAACAAGAAAACCTGGGATCCTTTACCTTCCGGAAGCGGGCAGAAACTGAGTGCAAGGATACAATCCAACGGGCGGGCCTACAGGACCTATAATTTCTCTTTTACAGAACCCTGGCTCGGTGGTAAAAAAAGGAATTCCTTTACGGTAAGTTATTATAATACCAAGCAATCGAATGCCTACAATATATATGGCCAGTATTGCCGGTCATGCGGCGATAGTTCTTACATCAAGATCATTGGTATGGGAGTTTCTTTGGGTAAGCAATTGAAATGGCCGGATGATTATTTTTCAATGATCTACTCGTTCAATGTGCAGCAATACAAGCTTAAGAATTATCCAAACATTTTCAAAGGCATCAGTGACGGCATCTCTACCAACCTGAGTTTAAAAGTGGCGATCGCAAGAAACTCAACACAGGGTAACCCGATTTTCCCCACCGGTGGCTCCAACTTTTTATTGAGTGGTCAATTTACACTGCCTTACACAGCATTGGGTATTACAAAAGCGGGTGATAATCCCTACAAATTTCCGGAATTTCATAAATGGCGCTTCAACGGTGATTATTATGTGCCGATCGGTGTAGCAAAGGGGGCTGACAAAAACAAGCAGTTTATCTTAAAAGCATCAGCTAAGTTTGGTTTTATAGGGAAGTATGACAAAAACAAAGAAATATCACCCTTCGAAAGGTTCCAGTTGGGTGATGCGGGCTTGAATAACAGCTATGCTTTATTAGGATATGATATCATTGCGCACAGGGGTTATCCTATTTATTCCAGCAGTGATCCTAAAGTAAATCCTGAAGATGTAACACCAACGGAATATTTTACCATATTCAATAAATACACGGTTGAGTTGCGCTATCCGTTCAGCACCAATCCAAGCAGTACTATTTACGGACTTGCATTTTTTGAGGCTGCAAATGGCTGGTATAAATTTAAAGACTACAATCCTTTCAAATTGCGTCGTTCAATTGGAGTTGGTGCACGGTTCTTTTTACCAATGTTTGGCTTGCTCGGCTTTGATTATGGCTTAGGAATTGACAGGATACAACCGGGTCAACCGATGAAAGGCGCTTATAAATTTACTTTTATGCTTGGCCAGGAGCCCGAATAAATATTTATCCGTTTATTTGTAAAAAATTTATCAAGATGAAAAGAACAATATTTATCATTTCCTGCTTTTTGCTGATGGCTTTTGCTTCAAATGCCCAGCGTTATGCCGTAATTGATTCAAAGTACATATTGGAAAAATTACCAGAATATAAAGAGAATCAAAGTAAACTTGACCAATTTAGTAATCAATGGCAACAGGAAATTGAAAAAAAGCAGGCGGATCTTGACAGGATGTATAAAGATTATGATGCAGAGCAGGTTATGCTGAGCGACGACCTGAAAAAGAAAAGAGAGGATGAATTATATAACCGTGAAAAAGAAGTGAGGGACCTGCAAAAAAAGCGCTTTGGATTCGAGGGCGACCTGTTTAAAAAGAGACAGGAGTTGATAAAACCTATACAGGATAAGGTTTATACAGCCATTCAAAAATTAGCGATAGAAAAATCCTATGATTTTATTTTGGATAAAAGTGAAGGAATTACCGTTATATTTGCCGACCCGAAACTTGACCGAAGCGATGAAGTTTTACGATTTTTGGGCATTAAATAAATTTCAACCGGAAAAATTTGAGTACCGGTATTTAATAAAACAATAGTAAACAAGTAAACATTTAAAAAAAACAATGAAAAATTTAATCGTAGCAGTTGTGTTTGGTATTTCAATTTTTGGATTAACCGGTACTTCTTATTCACAAACAAAGATTGGCTATATCAGTACAGAAGAACTGATCGGAGCTATGCCTGAAGCAGAAAAAGCCAATACAGAATTACAGGAGTACCAGGCGGCACTTCAACAACAGGGCGCATCGTATTACAAAGAATTGGGTGAATTGGATAGCTTGTTTTCAAGAGATTCTGCTACCATGAGTAAAGCAACCAAAGAATTAAAGAGGAATGACATGAATGCGTTGCTCCAGAAATTACAGGGATGGCAACAAACCATGCAGCAAATGCTTGGCCAAAAACAACAGGACCTGTTGGGCCCAATTCAGAAAAAAGCGATAGAAAATATCAGGGCGGTAGCAAAGGAAAGTGGCTACTCTTATATTTTCGAAGCAGGAAGTCTTTTAGTAAGTCCACCAGCTGATGACATTTTACCGTTGGTTAAAAAGAAGTTGGGTATTGTGGAAAAGGCACCGGTAACGGCTCCTAAACCAGGCGCTGCCAAACCAAAACCATAATAATAAATTTATATAGTCAAAAGCCATCCTGATAACGGGATGGCTTTTGTATTTTTGACACGTATGAATAACGGACCAATTGGAGTTTTTGACAGCGGTTATGGTGGCCTCACAATTTTAAAAGAAATAAGGGCTGCACTGCCACAATACGATTACGTATACCTTGGTGACAATGCACGTGCACCTTACGGTTCGCGTAGTTTTGATACCGTTTATCATTATACCTTACAATGCGTTCAATGGTTCTTTAAACAAGGTTGCCCGTTGGTGGTACTCGCCTGTAATACCGCTTCTGCAAAAGCGTTGCGCACCATTCAGCAAAATGACCTGGCGGCAATCGATCCTAATAAAAGGGTGTTGGGAGTAATTCGCCCCACAACCGAGGTCATCGGAAACTTTACAAAAACCAATAAGGTCGGTATTTTGGGCACTAACGGTACGGTACAATCAAACTCCTACCCTATAGAAATTGAGAAATTTTTCCCTTCACTAACTGTGTACCAGCAAGCCTGCCCGATGTGGGTTCCCCTGGTAGAGAACAATGAGCACAATTCACCCGGGGCAGATTACTTTATAAAAAAAAATATTGACGAGTTACTTTGTCAATCTCCTGAAATCGATACTATTTTATTGGCCTGTACGCATTACCCATTATTGCTGGAAAAACTAAATGAACATGTGCCTGCAGGCATTACTATTCTAACACAGGGCGAAATAGTTGCCGATAGTTTGAAGAATTACCTGGTACGTCATAAAGAGCTTGAGGAAAAATGTACGAAAGCTGGCAGACTTGATTTTTTTACTACGGATTCCGCTGTTGATTTTGATCATCATGGAGCGATTTTTTTTGGCCAGCCGGTAAAATCGACCCACCTGGAACTTTAGATTCCC
>JBDSLD010000335.1:0-2943 GCA_039916545.1 Ferruginibacter sp. | reverse complement strand
ATATATGTATTATTTATATAAAGCCTTTTTAGTGTTCGGTTGTGTTACAGTAACTGTCCGTTTTCGAACACCTGTATTTATGTAAAGAAGCCGAAAACTTTATCCAGCAAGGGTTTACCTCTTGGCATAAAGATTGACTGCCTTTGGCATCAGCAGCAGAAGGGCACAATTTAAAGAGGGGCAGGATACTTCAATTCATCAAAAAAAATTAAAACCTATAATGATACAGCTAAGAAAAATTTTTTAATGGGTAAATACGGGTTCAAACAGAACGTTTCTATTGAAAGATATCAATCTCGATATCAACGAAGGGGAATTTGTTTCAATTATGGGGCCCTCCGGTTCAGGTAAATCTACGTTGCTCAATATCATCGGTATGCTGGATGAAGCGAATGAAGGGGAATATAATTTTTTGAAAGACGCCGTTCATAAATTGAAGGAAAAAGAAAAATCTGCATTGTACAAACAATATATCGGCTTTGTGTTTCAGGCCTATCATCTAATTGATGAATTAACCGTATATGAAAATATTGAAACCCCGCTGATCTATCAAAATATCAAATCATCCGAAAGAAAAGCGATGGTGGCGGATATACTGGACCGGTTCAATATCGTGGGAAAAAAAGACCTGTTCCCTGCCCAGCTTAGTGGCGGGCAACAACAACTGGTGGGCATAGCAAGAGCATTAATAGCCAAGCCAAAATTATTGCTGGCAGATGAACCTACGGGAAACCTCAATTCAAAACAGGGAGAAGAAATTATGGAACTTTTTAAGGTATTGAACGATGAAGGCGTAACCATTATTCAGGTTACGCATTCAGAAAAAAATGCCGGATATGGAAAAAGGGTGATCCATTTGCTTGATGGACGTATAGAGAATGTATGATATTGATTAGTAAGTTAACGAATGAACAAAATTCAGTAATTGTATAATTGAACCATTTGTATAATTGCCGGTAAATAAATAAAAAAAAATGAAGATTAGGATAATTATTGTTGGTATAATGATTTGTTGTGCAACATTTGTAGATGCCCAGGGTACAAAACTTACTTTACAAAAAGCAATCGATACGGCCCTGAAGAATAATATAACGACCAGGCAAAGCGAACTATTAATGCACAATGCGGAAGTAACTTATACACAGGCAAAAAATAATAGGTTGCCACAGGTACAGGGCGGATACGATTATGGTTTTAACAGGGGAAGGAGTATCGATCCGTTTACTAACGGTTATATAAACCAGAAACTTACTTCGAGCAGTGTAAACGCACAGGGGAGTTTACCGGTATTTAGTGGTTTCCTATTAAAAAACAGCATACGCCAAAATGAATTTGCTTTTGCTACGGCAACCATGCAATGGCAGCAAAGCAAGGATGAATTAACGCTGCAGGTAATACTTGCTTATTTGCAGATATTAAATAATGAGGATGCGTTGGTATTAGCTAAACAGCAGGCTGATATATCAAAACAGCAGGTAGACAGGCTTATAATAATTGAAAAGGAAGGCGCCACTCCTCCAGCGAATTTAAGCGATTTGAAAGGGCAATACGCGGGAGACGAACTGGGGATCATTGCTGCGGAAAATAACCTGTCATCCAGTGTACTTTCACTAACACAATTGATGTATGTTCCGTACAACGCCGGCATGGAAATCGACAGGATGGGCTTTGACAGCACTATAAAGATGTACGCCTCAATGCCGGATGAAATTTATGCTATTGCTTTACAAAAACTTGCCTCCGTAAAAGCAAGTGAGTTAAGGATAAAGGCAAGCGACATGGGCATAAAAGTTGCCTCAGCCGCTTTTTATCCAACCGTATCTTTATTTGGACAGGTAAGCACTAATTTTTCGAGCGCAGCATCACTTAGCAAAATTCTTAGCACATCGGAAATACCCAGCGGCGATTTTGTTACCTACAACAACAGTAATATACCGGTGATAACGCATCAAAATAATATCTCCAATCAAAAGATCGGTTATGGAACACAGTTGAACAATAACCTGGCCAGGGCTTATGGCGTTAGCATAAACATACCGCTTTTCAATTCATTCAGGTACCGGTCGAATGTAAAATTGGCTAAGAATGAAGCAAAAAACAGCCAGTTGATTGCGGATAATATTAAATTTCAGCTCAGGCAGGCCGTGGACCAGGCTTTTGTAAACATAACTACCACGTATAAACGCTACATGGTATTGCAGGAGCAATCGGCTGCTTATGCAGAATCTTTCCGGATTGCAGCCATCCGTTTTGAAAATGGTGTGATCAACTCTCCTGAATACCTGATCGCTAAAAATAACCTTGACCGTACCAATGCTACCATCATCACTACCCGTTACGAATACCTGCTACGGGAGAAAGTGCTTGATTTTTATATGGGCAAATTGAATTGAGTAGGAGATTGAGGACTAATCAGAATCAGTAATAAAAATAAACTATAGCCATGCAACAGGGCCTCAAAAAATTCACCTTTTTTGCGGTTGGTGGAGCGAAATTGTGTCGTTCCACCGTGGCCGGTGTGTTTACACCGGCCACTTTTTATGAAACTGGCCAGGAGCTTCGTTTTATCAATCATTGAATGAAAGTAAAGTGCCTGCATTTAAAAAGCAGGCATCAGAAATTACCGTACAAATGTTGGCGGCTCTTTTAGTTCTCTTTTACTGCACGTCAAATTATATTGCTTCAAAACCTCATCCGGTACGCCGTTCCATTGATTAGCGACATTGCCCATATAACCAATATCCTTTACACCCATTTCTGACGTATAAAACCCCGTTGCGGTTAAGTCACGCATCAGGTTAAAAAATTCTACTCCCTGCTTCATACCAGCTTTGGCCTTGGCTGGATAAGCGATCTCATCAACTATTTCAATCCGCTGAGCATCGGTAATGCCGGTAAAAGATTTTTCAAACCGTTTGAGTGATTGCATATTAAGCCAGCGCA
>JBDSLD010000334.1:0-2827 GCA_039916545.1 Ferruginibacter sp. | reverse complement strand
CAATAGTACTTAAACAATCCATGCCATGTACGTAATCCTCGTCTACACTTTCTTCATTGGCCACAAAATCCCATGTGCCCAGTATTTGATGATTGTTGCGGATACTGTCAAATGTTGGCAAACTTTTATAATGATAAAATCCTGCATCCATCATGGCAAGTTGCATACCTTCCCCTTTAAAACCTTGGTTGTGTAAAAACTCGGCATTGTGCAGACTTACCTGCGGATACGCGATCCCATAATCATAAATATCTGATGGCGTTTGTGGTCTGGCTGCCATTGACAAGGATGCTACATTAGGTGGGTCTGGTTTTAACTTAACAGGAGTGGGAATTTGTACCCTTGCTGCTATCGGGGATGAACTTACTACAAAGGGGTAGCTATTTATTTTGCTTAACGCAGCAGGATCTGTAATAAGTATACTTAGCTGATTGAACCATTTGCTGTAATTTAAAATGGTAACATTTACCGTCGCCCGGATACTGTCGATATATCTGGGTGTAATTGGCAGATCACTTTCATCAATGGCGATATTGTACCGTACCCGTCTGTCAATAGCTCGCTGCGTTAAAAATTGCAATGGATCAGCGATGGTAAACGGGGTGCCCGCCTTATCTTTTAATTGAATGATATAGCGGGTATACTGAGCAAAAATATTTTGATGTTCTGCAAAAAGAAATATTAAAAGCAACAACTTCTTCATACGTTGGGTTGATAATTGTTCAGCGCGTAGCTAAGCAGCCTGGTAAGTGAATAAATGCCGCGACTTAATTATGGTCGATCATAGTAAGGGTAATTCCATAGGAGTTGTCACTATAACTGGCATTGAATCCCGGGGTAGCGGGTTGAAATTCGGTGTGAAGGAATTGGCGGTACACGAGCCCGATACCCTTGGCATACACTTCACTGCTAAAATTCTTTTCGCTGTAAGAATTAACATCTGCGGGGTTGCCGATCACTTCATCACGTTCATTTACTTTTATTGTACTGTCGAGCTGTATAGAGCCTACAGTGAGCGGCTCGTTTAAGTTTTCATAGGTATAATCCCAGTCATCCAAATACCTTACATCAGAGTTCAAAGAATAAGTATCGATATAAGCATTACCCTTCCATGTATAGCCGTTTTCTACAGGTAATTTTAATTTTAAAAAACGCAGGTTGTTTTCAATAAATTCAAAGGAACTGCCCGTATTTACTGATACAAAAGTATTGTCGGGTGTCCAGGGGTCTTGTGGTGTTTTGCGTATATACCGAATGATTCGGTAAGCCGGCCTGCCCAGGTTATCATTGATCAGCGCATCTACAATATGTTTTACCTGGTAACTAACGGTAGTATCCTGGGTGCCGAATTTTAAAAATTTAAATGTGTCTAACTGGTAGGTGATAAATTTACCTACAACAAGTGGGGAATAATCTTCAATCTGGGGAGTCGTAAAATCTTCCGTTTGCTTTTTACAGGCATTGAATGCGAGCAGGCCAATAATAAAAGCGGGTAAAAACTTTTTTTTCATAATAAAGGGAAGTTACTGAATCAGACCGGCAAATATTGTAAAAGGCTGCTTTGGGCGCGTTAGAGCGTTCCCGCGTACCGCTAGTTCACAGAACGTTTAATTATATCATTGCCTAAAATTCAATAATTAATATTCAATGTTCTCCGTTCAATTTTCAATTTCAGCCGAATATCTGCAACCGGGATTTGGTTTCACCGCTGAATCACCCCGCCGCCAATTACATCATCTCCTTCGTAAAAAACCGCACTTTGCCCCGGTGTAATTCCTTTTACATTTTCATAAAAACGAATTTTAACACCGTTTTCGTATGTATAACCGTTACTTATTGCGCCTTTATCTTTGTACCTGATCTTTGTCAGCATTTCCATTCCTTCCGTAATGCCATGATACTTGATCCAGTTTATTTTGGCCACATTCATTTCGCTTCCCTTCAGGTCATCTTCATCCCCGAGCACGATAGTGTTAGTTTCAGGATCTATATTTGTTACAAATGCAGGTTTGCCCAAAGCTATATCCAGGCCTTTTCTCTGGCCGATTGTATAAAACGGATAGCCTTTATGCTGACCTAGCACTTTGCCCGTTTTATCTATAAAATTCCCGCCGTTCACTTTTTCTTCCAGCCCGGCTATGGTTCTTTTTAAAAATCCACGGTAATCATTATCTGGTACAAAGCAAATTTCGTAGCTCTCAGCTTTTTTAGCCAGTTCAGGATAGCCAAAATCAACGGCCATCTGGCGTATCTCAGTTTTGCGATAAGTGCCCAGCGGAAGCAAGGTTCGGCTCAGCAGGTCTTGCTGAAGGCCCCATAAAACATAACTCTGGTCCTTTGTTTCATCTATTCCCTTACGGATAAAATACCTTCCGTTGATGTGCTGATGAATTTGTGCATAATGGCCGGTGGCGATAAATTCGCAACCCAGCGCATCCGCTCTTTTTAGCAATGCACGCCATTTAATATGCGTATTGCACATCACACAGGGATTGGGCGTACGGCCGGCTATATATTCTTCTACAAAATTGTCGATCACAAAATCTCCAAATTCTTCCCTGATATCCAATATAAAATGTGGAAAGCCATGCTGAACAGCAGCCTGGCGGGCATCGTTAAAACTATCCAGGTTACAGCAGCCTGTTTCCTTTTTACCGGTGGTACCTGCACTGGTAGCATAATCCCAGGTTTTCATGGTGATCCCAATTACATCATACCCTTCTTTGTGGAGCATTAAGGCAGCTACTGTGCTGTCGATACCTCCACTCATTGCCATTAATACTTTACCTTTTTTGCTCATATCCTTAAACTTCGATGCAAATATACG
>JBDSLD010000333.1:0-12212 GCA_039916545.1 Ferruginibacter sp. | reverse complement strand
GTTTGTACGCGATCGCCAGGATCTACCTGGATAATTTCCCTCACCTGAAAGCTTACTGGCCGATGCTGGGCAGGCAAAATGCCCAGTTAAGCCTGGCCTTTGGTGTAAATGATATTGACGGTACTATTGACGATTCCACAAAAATTTACAGCATGGCCGGAAGTGAAGAACAAACGCCGGCAATGAGTACGGAAGAATTGGTGACACTTATTAAACAGGTAAAGCGCAGGCCTGTAGAGCGCGACACCTTATACAATATAGTAAAGGATTTCAGCGAAGTAGAATTTGCAAATATGGTGGCTGATCCCCAACTAAATTAGCTCGCAATTTTATTTCTAGTTAATTATCACATACTCCATGGACGTACAGGGGCGCGAAATATTCCCTGGAATCACCTGCATGGAAAATAATAAATCATTTATCAAATGGAAGGAAATTTGGACCTGGTTATAGTTGGTGGCGGACCTATTGGTTTGGCTTGCGCATTGGAAGCAAAGCATCAGGGCCTTAATTATATCATCCTTGAAAAAGGTTGCCTGGTAAATTCGCTGTATAATTACCCGGTCAACATGACTTTCTTTTCTACCTCCGAAAGACTGGAAATAGGTGGCGTTCCTTTTGTAAGCAATAACGCTAAGCCTACCCGTAATGAATCGTTGGAATATTACCGGAGGGTGGCTGTTGCTTATTCCCTAAATCTTCATTTATTTGAGCCTGTAATAAATATATTGAAAACCGATACGGGTTTCAATATAGAAAGCAGTAAAGCGACTTATTTATCAGCTAACATAATTATAGCAACGGGGTTTTATGATATCCCATTCCTGCTGAATGTAGCAGGTGAAGACCTTCCGAAAGTAACCCATTATTATAAGGACCCACACTTTTATGCTTTTGAAAAAGTGGTTGTCACGGGGGCAAGTAATTCGGCAGTAGATGCTGCGTTGGAGACATGGCGAAAGGGTGCAGACGTTACCATGGTGATCAGGGAAAGCGAAATTGGCAGGCGGGTAAAATATTGGGTTAAGCCAGATATCGAGAACCGGATACAGGAAGGTTCGATCAAGGCATACTTTAATTCTACGATCGCCGCAATCAGGGAAAAAGAAATTGATATTAATACGCCGGGTGGTATAGTCACTATCTCCAACGACTGGGTGATTGCCATGACCGGTTACCAGCCTGACCTTTCTTTTTTGCAAAAGACCGGGATACAATTATCTGATGATGTGGTGAGAAAACCTTTTTATGATGACGCTACACACGAAACAAACGTGCCGGGTATTTATTTAGCCGGTGTCATCTGCGGCGGTATGAACACGCATAGCTTATTTATAGAAAACTCGCGGGAACATGCCATAAAAATCATCGGGCATATTAAACAAAAAGCTTTATAGATCCGATGGTTCAGGCTTTTAAATAGTTGGGGTCCGTCGAAGTTGAACCTATCCGGGATTAGTTTCTTTTGCTTTTATTATAACCTCTTGTCCTCCTACGGTTCCTTTTGTATCTGTGCCACAATCTTCTTTGTGTTGGATAGAGGCATCTCCTGTCTCCACTTCTACCATTTTTGTTGTAACTGCATAATGATTGGGATAGATATTAGAGCCAAATTTTACCGCGTAGGCTTTTGTAAATTCAGCACCAAAGTATAATATCAGGGAAGAATAATAAACCCATAATAACAGGACTACCAACGATCCTGCGGCACCATAAGTACCACCTACGTCACTCTTGCTTATGTAGAACGATATCCCCAATTTACCCAACATAAAAAGTATCGCTGTGGTTACAGCTCCCGCTATAACATCTTTCCATTTAATTGTTGCGTCCGGTAATACTTTAAAAATAACGCCGAATATCGAGGTGGTCACCACCAAAGTGATAGTGAGATTAATTATATAAAAAACGACTACCGTCACTTCAGGAAAACGGTTTTGGAGACGATCACTAAAGCCGTCAATCAAAGAAGCTATACCTAATGAAACAAGTAAAAGAAAGCCCAGGCTAATAATCACAGAAAAAGAAAGGAACCTGTTCTGCAGCATTTTGAGCCATCCTTTTTTGGGCTTTGGCTTAAGTCCCCAAATGCCATTTATTGAATCCTGTATCTCAGCAAATACAGTAGTAGAGCCAATCAGCAACGTGATAACGCCAATGATCGCGGCGATTTTACTTTTACCAGCCAGGGAGGCATTTTTTATGATCTCCTGTAATTGTGCCGCTGTTTCCGACCCTACAAAACCTGCCAGCTGGCCATAAATTTTTCCTTCGATCGCTTCTTTACCTAAAAAAATACTACATAAAGAGATGATAACAATTAATAGTGGTCCCATTGAAAAGACCGTGTAGTAAGCGAGTGACCCACTCAGCTTTGTAACCTTATCATCACCAAAACCTTTAAAAGAATTCTTAAATACATCGATCATCCCTTTGAAAGTGATTTTATCCGCCATGCTCTTTTTTATTTTGATTGTTACAAAAAGGCAGCCAAAGATGCCATCGGCTTGAAAATTACAATGCCGGTTAATTGCCATAACACGAAATAAAACAGCGGCCAAGGTGATGCAAAATGCAGCAAATATTATTTTAGACTGCTAAACAAGCCGCTTGGACATGAAAATTGACGTATTTAACAGTATAATTACTCCCATTTGTTATACTTATGTGAATAAGCATAAGACGGTAAGATTATTGTGCTTGTAAATCGTCTTATAAATAATCATCTTATTGAAACAATTTATATTACTATTAAAAACAACAAAATGGAAAAGACATCAACTTCAACATTTAAGATGTATTATAAAAAGGCGGGTATATTTTTACTGATTATATCTTTCTTTGGTAGCATCGATACATTCGCCCAGGGAGACAGACCACAGCGTGGCCAGGGCCAGGGTTCCATACGGAGAGATCCATCGATTCGCCAGCAAGCGCCGCAGATTGATCGTTCTCCTTCACAGCCGCGGAACACGCCAAGGGTAAATCCAGATCGTGGGTTTCCTTCGGTTAATAATAATAACAATAATAGCCGGCCGGCAAATACTAACAATCGTCAAAACAATGGTTCTAACCGCCGGGGCAATACAGGCGCTTTCAATCGCCCCGGCAATAACAATAGCCGCCCTGGTAATGCAGGGAATTATAACCGCCCGGGTAACAACAATAATCGTCCCGGGTATGGCAATAACAATCGCCCCGGCAATAATTACAACAATGGATACCGTGGAGGCCGCGGATACAACAGCTATAACAATTACAGGAGGCCGGTTTATAATGCACGGAATCCTAACTGGCGATATGCCTACGCACCAAGGCGCAACAGTATTTACAACACGCTGCCGTCTTCTTATTTTAGTATAAATTTTGGTGGATTTGGCTACCGTTATTATGATGGAATTTTCTACCGCCCTTACGATAACGTATTCAGAGTAGTAGCTCCTCCCATCGGTATTTTTGTAAATGTTTTACCTTTTGGATATAGCAGGATCTATGTACGCGATTATCCTTACTACTACTACAATGGTACTTATTACGATCACCGGGACAACAATTATACAGTGGTGTCACCACCTGTTGGCGCAGTTGTGGAAAGTATCCCTGATGGATATGAAACTGTTACCATTGATGGAGAAACTTACTACACGGTTGACGGCGCTCAATACAAACCGGTAACACAGGAGAATGGAGAGATCTGGTATGAAGTAATCAAAGCAAACTAACCCCTAAGTAGTTTTAGGATCAGGTGCTTATATTAAAAAGGCTATTTCCGTGCACCCGGAATAGCCTTTTTTAATTTTTGGATGGCAGATTTTCCTGCTTTTTTTATTATACTATAGCTTTTTTATTATAATTATGGCTCCTATTACTATTCAAACAGGTCACCTTGCGGGTTATCTGTTTCCGGTTTCTTTTCCCATTCCATTTCTACGCTTTTGGAAAAATCGGTCAGCTTTGCTCCTACTGCTTTCCAACCCATTACTTCCACCATTTTAGGCACTTTGAATTTAGCTCTGCGAACCAGTTGTCCACGCCCGGATTGGACGACCAGGATAGGGTCTTCGTCGGTAGTTACCATTTCCAGCCGGTTATCTTTGCCTTCTTTTATAAAGAAAAATTTACTGTGCAGCGTAGTGGTTTCAATTTTAAACCGCTTGATATTATATTGTAACTTTTCATTGTCGAGATACACGGCAGTGATCACTTTTTCGGGTCTGAATTTTTCAATCAATAATACTTTTTCGACATCAAAACGCTGTGTTAGTTCCTGGTCGGTTATTTCATAATTACCATCATTAAAAATAACCAGCAGCCTGTCGGCCGCGTCAAATTTGCCGAGGTAGTCACCTTTCTCTTCCGTATTCAGGCGGCCAAATTTGTTATCGAACCATAATTTTTTAGCATCGAGCGTTGACTTACCGGCTTCCTTAAATTTAATTGACTTGACAGGATATTTTGTTACCTGGTTGCCGATGCTGCCCCGGCCTTTTATTTCTAATTCCTCAAAATAAAATTCCAATTCTTTTTTGTGTGCATTACAGTTGGGGCTCAATACGATCTTTACGACTTCTGCTTCTCCGTTGGCGTTCGCTGAAAAATAATGGACCCGGCTTTTATCCG
This sequence comes from Ferruginibacter sp., assembly GCA_039916545.1. Taxonomy (GTDB): domain Bacteria; phylum Bacteroidota; class Bacteroidia; order Chitinophagales; family Chitinophagaceae; genus Ferruginibacter. The sequence goes on along the minus strand of JBDSLD010000333.1, from coordinate 7,592 downwards.
ATCCTTTTGTAAGGTCATACTCCTTATCCCTGGTGATACCGGTTACGTTGAAACGCTTTGCGTAACTCACGCCCGTTTTCCCATCCAGGTAAATCATATTGTAGGTGGTACGCTCATCATTTTTTTGGAAGACGGCCACGTGTAGAATGTCCTTTCCGATAAAGGCCTTTTCAGAGACCCTTACCACTTTCATGATGCCGCCTTTTGTAAAAGCAACCACATCATCCAGATCGGAAACTTCAGCGATCAGTTCATCTTTTTTTAAGCTGGTACCGATAAAACCATCTGCAAAATTTACATACAATTTGATATTGGCAATGGCCACTGATTTTGCCTGGATGGTATCAAATAACTTGATCTCGGTTTTACGTTCCCTGCCTTTCCCAAATTTCTTTAACAGGTTTTCATAGTAGGCAACTGCAAAATCTGTCAGGTGTTCAATATCATATTTCACCTGTTTAATATCCGCTTCCAGGCCCTTGATCTGTTCGTTCAATTCGTCTATATCAAGCCGGTAAATACGGCGTACAGGCTTTTCCGTTAGTTTAACAATATCTTCACGGGTGATATCTCTCCGAAGCTGTTTTTTAAATGGAACGAAGGCCTGGTCGATGGCGACCAATACTTTTTCCCAGGTAGGATGTTTCTTTTCTAATTCCTTGTATATTTTTTCTTCGAAGAATATTTTTTCCAACGAAGTATAGTGCCACTTTTCCTGTAATTCACGCAGCCTGATCTCCAGTTCCTTCCGCAATAATTCCTTTGTATTGTCTGTGGCTATCTTCAATAATTCGGGCACGCCCAAAAATTGCGGCTTATTTTCAACGATCACGCAGGCATTTGGTGAGATGCTCACTTCACAATCTGTAAATGCATACAACGCGTCAATTGTAATGTCGGGCGAAATGCCAGGTGCCAGCTCGATGATGATCTCCACAGCCGCTGCCGTGTGATCCAATACCTTTTTTATTTTTATTTTTCCCTGGTCATTGGCCTTTACAATGCTTTCCATCAATTGGGTGGTAGTTACGCCAAAAGGAACACTTTTTATCACCACATTTTTTTTATCCTGTTCCTCGATAATTGCCCTTACCCTTATCTTCCCCCCTCTCCTGCCTTCATTATAATTTGTCGCGTCCAGGGTACCGCCCGTAAGAAAATCAGGAAGCAATTCAAATTTTTTGCCACGCAGGTATTTGATGGAAGCGTCTATGAGTTCGCAAAAATTATGTGGTAAAATTTTTGTTGCGAGTCCAACTGCAATGCCTTCCGCACCTTGCGCCAGCAGCAAGGGAAATTTCATCGGCAAGGTAACCGGTTCATTTTTCCGGCCGTCATAGCTGACTGTCCAATCGGTTGTTTTGGCATTAAAGGCAACCTCCAGGGCGAATTTACTCAGTCTTGCCTCGATATACCTGGCCGCCGCGGCGTCGTCGCCGGTGCGTACATCTCCCCAGTTTCCCTGGGTTTCGACGAGCAGGTCCTTTTGCCCGATATTCACCAGTGCATCGCCGATACTCATATCCCCATGCGGATGATACTGCATACTTTGTCCAATGATATTCGCGACTTTATTAAATCGCCCGTCATCCATTTCCTTCATGGCATGCAGGATGCGGCGCTGCACAGGCTTTAAGCCGTCTTCCAATGCAGGGACGGCTCTTTCCAGGATAACATAACTGGCATAATCCAGGAACCAGGTTTTATATTGTCCTCCGATACCACTATCTGTGTGGATATAGTCTTCTTTCTTTTTACTTGTTGCCATTTTTATCCTTCTTTATTATACCTCGTACAATTCCAGCGGCTGTCCGTTGGGATCGTAGAAGAAACAAAATCTTTTATCGGTTATTTCATCCAGCCTGATTCCCTGGACATCTACCCCTTTGCTTATCAATTCAGCAACGGCGATTTCTATGTCATCTACGGCGAAAGCCAGGTGTCGTAAACCTTTCTGTTCGGGGAAGGAGGCCCGTTCTTTAAACTCCGGGAACGAAAATAATTCAACCTGGTATTGGCCGTTGATGGACAAGTCGAGTTTGTAAGAATTTCTTTCTTCCCGCCAGGTTTCTTTTATCGCTACAAAGCCCAACACATCTATGTAAAAATATTTACTTCGTTCATAATCATCTGTAAGAATTGCAACATGATGGATCGCTTTGATATTCATAAACGCTACGCTTTTGTTTTTACTTCGAAATCTTTCATGTTGCCCAATTTTCCCTGCGCATCGAATATGTCCTGCCCGATCAACACTTTTAATCGCCATAATAAATAGGCGTCGCCTGTCGTTTGCTTCGATTTATTTAAATACTGATGAATAATTTTGGAAGCTTTCTGCCAGTCTGGTGTTATAAATTTTTTTAACTCTGCATCATAAAAATCATAATCTGACTGGGCTAATTTTTTCCCGCCTTCCAACAAACGTATCCCCTTGTTCTCCTCACAAAGTTTTGTCCATTCATCCGGATCTACTTCAAACTCGCTGAGCGTGATTTCCCTGGCTAATTTCTTTGCTTTCAAAAATTCCCTGGCGGGGATTTCAGTTAACCAATTGGGATAAAATATATTTCCCTTTTCATTTATAAAAGGAAGATTATTTAAATAAAGAATATAAACTCTTCCCTGGAACTCCTTCATATATCTGGTGAGCCAATAGTACCCGCTTACATCATGTTTATTTTGCGCGGCCCATATCCATATGATTTCGTGCTCATTCCTCCGCATATTTCCCACTAATTCCGCGATGGTTTTATAATCATCTACTTCATCGGTGTCCGCTTTGCCCTCATAATCTCCACCGGCCAACACCTCCTTCCACCACTGCCTTCGATTGTCAATTCCTTCACCAACATAAATATTGCCCAAGGGGCCAACGGCGTAATCATCTTTGATTTGTATTACCTCTCCCTGCAAGGTTTCATCCATTCCGATTGCCTCTTTCAATACATTAATATCCCCTTCATTAAATACTATATGGATCATGCTTAACTCTTAATTTTAATTCTCAATTCTCAATACTCAATTCTCAATACTCAATTCTCAATACTCATTACTCATTACTCAACCTTCACCACCGTATCCTCCACCAAATCCAACTCCACCTTTAAATTGTCGATGATAAAATCCTGGCGGCTGGGGGTGTTTTTTCCCATATAATATTCAAGCAATTGCTGAATATGTGTATCGGGTAACATCATTACCGGTTGTAGTTTCATATCGGCACCGATAAATCTTGCGAACTCGTCGGGACTGATCTCTCCGAGCCCTTTAAACCTTGTAATCTCCGGCTTCGTGCCTAATTTCTTAATAGCCTCCTGCTTCTCTGTTTCATCATAACAATAAATTGTTTCCTGCTTATTGCGGACCCTGAATAACGGTGTTTCTAAAATAAAGACGTGCCCATTTTTTACCAGGTCAGGGAAAAACTGCAGGAAAAATGTCATCAGTAATAAACGGATATGTAAACCATCTACATCAGCATCAGTGGCAAATACAATATTATTATAGCGAAGCGTTTCATAACCGTCCTCAATATTTAATGCGTGCTGCAATAAATTGAATTCTTCATTTTCATACACCACTTTTTTAGTGAGGCCAAAGCAGTTCAGCGGTTTTCCCCGCAGGCTAAAAACGGCCTGTGTATTTACGTTCCTTGCCTTGGTGATACTTCCGCTTGCGCTATCGCCCTCTGTGATAAAAATGGTGCTTTCTTTTTGTTTTTCCAACACGTTATCCTTGTCTTTGCCGGTAGCTTCATCGTTGTAATGGAACTTGCAATCTCGTAGCTTTTTATTGTGCAGGTTTGCTTTTTTCGCCCTTTCATTGGCCAATTTCCGGATGCCGGATAATTCCTTGCGCTCCCGCTCATTTTGCTCGATGCGTTTTTTTAAAGCGTCGGCCGCCACCGGATTTTTATGCAAATAATTATCCAGTTCTTTACCTAAAAAGTCACCGATGAAATTCTTCATGCTGGGACCGCCTTCAAAGATTACCGGGGATCCCAATTTCGTTTTTGTCTGGCTCTCAAAAACTGGTTCCTGCACCCTGATACTAAGGGCGGCGCAAATACTTCCCCGGATATCGGTGGCATCATAATCTTTTTTATAAAATTCCCGGATCGTTTTTACAAAACCTTCCCTGAAGGCCGCCAGGTGCGTGCCACCCTGCGTGGTGAACTGGCCATTTACAAAACTATAATATTCCTCTCCGTAAGTGTTGCCGTGCGTAACCGCAAGCTCGATATCCTCTCCTTTCAAATGGATGATCGGGTAACGTATCTCGTCTTCATTTGTTTTGCGCTGCAAGAGATCTAGCAAACCATTTTTGCTCACATATCTCTTGCCATTCATATTCATTACAAGACCCGCATTGAGATAACAATAATTCCAAAACTGGTTATCCAAATACTCCTGTTCAAAGTGAAATTTTTTGAAGATCGATTCATCCGGGATAAAGGTTACAAATGTTCCATTGTCTTCTTTTGTCGGCGCTTCTTTATATTCCTTAATTAAAACCCCTTTTTGAAATTCAGCAGTTTTTTCTTTCCCCTCGCGGTAAGAAGTGACCTTGAAAAACTCACTGAGCGCATTGACTGCTTTTGTACCTACCCCATTTAAGCCAACACTTTTTTGAAACGCTTTGCTATCGTACTTCGCACCCGTGTTGATCTTGCTCACCACATCCACTACCTTTCCCAGCGGGATACCGCGGCCATAGTCTCTTACGGTAATATTTTTACCATCAATCTTTACGTCTACATGCCTGCCATAACCCATCGTATGTTCATCGATGCAGTTATCGATCACTTCCTTCATCAATACATAAATACCATCATCCGGACTGCTTCCATCGCCAAGTTTACCGATGTACATGCCCGGGCGCAAACGGATATGCTCCTTCCAATCCAGGCTCCGGATGGACTCCTCATTATAATCAACTTCAATTCTTTCTTTTTCAGCCATTTTTTATTTTGTTTTCAGGGATATGACGACTTCCATTATTAGTTTCCGATGTTGCGGCCGGCCCAATAACTAATTTATTACAACCTTTTTATAGCTTGAAAACCGGGCATCGAAACGAAAAGGCAAACATTTTATTTTCATAGTGCGCAAGCTACTAATTTTTTTAGTATTTTTTCAATGATGCAAATATAGTTAAACATGGATAGACAATTATATAGGGTTTTTAACACCTGTGCATAACGGGCGGTTACTATCGAATTTCGTGCAAAACAAGTATTGACAGGATGTTCAGGGAATATCTATTCTGCTAAAAATCCCATGTGATCCCGTGCAGACATCTATATTATAAATCAAAATATTTATTGATTGGCGTGGATAAAATAATTGCGGCGCATTTTTAATTGAAATAAATAAACTGTATTTTGTTTATCTAATATTTTTGTTATGAAGAAAAGCTTCCTGTTAATTTGCATTTTTACTGCATTCTGCGTTTCCGGCGTGTCTGCACAATCTGATCCGGAAAAAGCCTGGCAAAATTATATGACACCTGGCGAGGTCCATAAAATGATGGCGTTATCTGATGGTGAATGGAATGAAGAAGTGACCATGTGGATGGATCCTTCCGCACCTCCTACCAAAGCAATTGCGACTGCGAAAAATGAAATGATATTGGGTGGCAGGTACCAGTTAACTAAAAGTAAGGGCACGATGATGGGAATGCCTTTTGAAGGAATGTCCATTGTTGGATATGATAATGCCAAAAAAATATTTACCACTACCTGGGTTGACAATTTCGGCACCGGCACTATGACGCTGGAGGGAACCTGGGATAGTCAAACCAAATCAATTACATCAAAAGGAAAGGCTGTTGATCCTGGCACCGGCAAAGACATGTTGATAAGAGAGGTGATGAAGTTTATAGATAATGATACACAGGAAATGACGATGTACGAGACGAGGGATGGTAAAGAGATCAAGACCATGGAAATAAAAATGACCAGGAAAAAATAATTATCTTACCGGCCAGGTTGGTAACCAGTAGCTCATTCCGGGCCTGAAACCTTCTACCAGGCAATTCATATATGCAACAGAAAATATTAATTATCTCCGTTTTTGCCGGGCTGCTGATGTTATGCGCATTTCGCTATACACAAAGCGCCGGCCACCGCAAACCGACGTTAATCGCAAAGGCGGAAATATTCAAAAACAAATTCTATGTACAATGTTCCCCGGACTGGAATCATTTAGACGGTGACAGCCTCGCGGCAGGCATTAGTATTTTAAAGGGTTGGGGTAATTACCAATGGCCCATCACCTCATCAAGTGATAGCGCCCGCCTGTATTTTCAACAGGGGATAAACATGTACTATTCTTTCCATATAATTGAAGCTATGGCTTCCTTTAAAAAAGCAGGTCGGTTTGATAGTACGAATGCCATGATCTTTTGGGCGCAGGCTTTGGCATACGGCCCTAACATCAATGACTATGGTTATTCATCCACGCCGGAAGCCTATGACGCCGCACAAAAAGCGATCTTTTTATCTGGCAATTGCAATGCAAGAGAAAAGAATTTAATCAGGGCGATGGGGGTTCGGTATACGACTGACAGTACTTTCAGCAGGGCTTCATTAAATCAATTATACACCGATGAAATGTATAAAGGTTACGCTCAATTTCCCAACGATGCTGATTTAGCTACGCTTTATGCGGACGCCATGATGCTGCAACATCCCTGGGACCTGTGGAAACACGACGGGAAAGCAAAACCATGGACACCCAAAATATTACAGGTATTGGAAAAAACGTTGAAACTGAGTCCGCTTCATCCGGGTGCCAATCATTATTACATCCATTGTGTAGAGGCGTCCGCTGATCCGCAACGGGCATTGCCAAGTGCTGATCTCCTGTCTAAATTAATGCCTTCCGTTTCGCATATGGTGCATATGCCTTCACACATATATATTCGTACAGGATTTTATGACAAGGGGATGAAAGTAAATGAACTATCGGTGAAGGGGTACCATGAATACCTCGCCCAATATCCCGATGTTATTAACAGCTCGCCGCTGTATTTAATCCATAACCTGCACATGCAGGCCGCGTGTGCGATGATGGGCGCGGGCTATTCCTCCAGTTCCCAAAGTGCGGATTCGGCCAGGTCGGGTTTTGATACTTCCTTCTTATCGATGGCTTCACCATTTGGTGAATTTATGCAATATGTTTACATGACACCGGTAATCAACAATGTCCGGTTCGGAAAGTGGGAAACCATTTTAAAAAGTACTGAAGTGCCCGGAAGTTATATTTATGGCAATGTATTGTGGCATTGGGCAAAGGGGTTTGCGATGGCCAGGAAGAATGATTTGGAAGGCGCAAAAAAAGAATTAAAATATGTTCGTGAGAAAATGGGCCAACCCGGCATGCTTGTAGTTTTGCAGCCTTTTAACGCCCCGGCAGACGGTGCGAAAGTGGCTGAAAAATTGCTGGAAGGGATAATTGCTGAACAGGAGAATGACCTGCCGGCAGCGATCAATTCCTTTACTGAAGCTGTTAAAAATGAATCCGCCATGGTTTACAACGAGCCTAAAGACTGGATATTACCTGCCCGGCCTTATCTTGGCGCAGCCT
>JBDSLD010000332.1:0-17416 GCA_039916545.1 Ferruginibacter sp. | reverse complement strand
ATACAGGTATCCATATTGGAGTGCTATGGCCAATACCTGGATTAACAAAAAAGGTATCATGATTTTTACCTCGCTGTCATTTGCACTATTTTTTTTAATAGTGGCAATTTTATATTATGTTTTGCCAGGTAAATTCAGGTGGCTTTGGCTGCTGTTATCGGGCTTGTTTTTTTACATGTATAGCAACCCTGCTTATATTTTAGTTCCGCTGTTTATCATCCTCATCACCTGGAACGCCGGCCTGAAAATCGAACAGGCAGCTACTCCCAAAAAAGCACGGCAATTTTATTTACTGGCCATCATTGCCAATATCGGGGTACTGGTGTTTTTTAAGTATACGAATTTTTTCACCTCCACGGCCTTTGAATTTTTAAATTTTTCCAGGCAAAAGATATTACATTCCGGTGAGCCATTGCACAACTCGTTATTGATAAATGTAATTGCTCCTTTGGGGATATCCTATATTACGTTCCAGGCAATCGGGTACCTTATTGAAATTAAAAGAGGCAACCACACTGCCGAAAAACACCTTGGACATTTTTCTACCTTCCTGCTTTTTTTCCCAAAAATAGTTGCCGGTCCGGTTGAGCGTGCCCATAATTTTCTTCCACAGTTAAAGCAAACAAAGGTATGCAGCTATGATAATGTCAGCATGGGGCTGAAACTGATTTTATGGGGGCTGTTTAAAAAATTGGTGATCGCCGAAAGATTATCAATCTATGTCAGCACCGTGTTTGGCAGTGCAGCACACCATTCAGGAATCTCAATAATGATAGCTGTTATCTTTTATGCCTTGCAAACATATGCAGACTTTTCAGGCTATACTGACATGGCATTGGGGTTTGCAAAAGTATTAGGATTTGACCTTACGCAGAATTTTAACCGGCCATTATTAGCCAAATCCATTACCGAGTTTTGGCGCAAATGGCACATCTCTTTATCAACCTGGTTTGCGGATTATTTTTATACCCCGATTGCTATCGCAAAGCGGGACTGGGGCAACCTCGGAGTAATCTATGCATTTTTTGTAACTTTTATCGTGCTCGGCTTTTGGCACGGCGCCAACTGGACATTTATTATTTTTGGCGCTTTGCAGGGACTGATGTTGTCAGTAGAATTCCTCACCAGGAAGGCAAGGAAGAGTTTTCGTAAGAAGCTGCCGGTATTCTTAAATAATATCCTGGGCATTGGGTTCACATTTTTTTATTTCGCGTTTTCACTGATTTTTTTCAGGGCAGATTCTGTAACAGATGCGCTTACCATAATTAAACGAATTTTTTCCAGGGGACCGTTATTTCTTGAAAATCCGACAATCATGTTGTTTTCATTGGCTGGCATATTCTTTCTTGTTTTGGTAGAACTTAAGAAAGAATATTTTAATGGATTATTTTCCCTGGCGAGCAATAAAAATTTCCTTGTGCGGGTTTGTTATTATTGTCTTCTATTGGTGATCATACTGGCAGCCGGCGTTTTTGACGGCGGCGAATTTATTTATTTTCAATTTTGATAATTCAGGAATATGACAAACGAGGTCAAAAATATATCGGTCAAAAAAAACTATTACCGCCTGCTGGCAGGGTTGGCAGCGTTTTTTGTGATCGCGTTTATTTTAGATTTTTGCGTTGGCAGCATATTTAATCACTTCTATTTAAAACAAACATCCGGCTGGGAATACAGGACAAAATATGCTGTTGAAGAAACAAAAGCGGATATTTTGATATTTGGCGCATCCAGGGCACAGCAGCAATACAACCCGGTCTTTTTCGAAGAACGACTTGGCCAGACCTGCTACAATGTTGGCCGGGACGGCGAGCCTATTTTTTATTATTATGCAGTGTTTAAAGGCATTCAAAGCAGGTACACTCCCAAGATGATCATCCTGGATATTGAGAATGGCGTATTTAAAGAGGCCCAAAGCAGTTATGATAAATTAGCCGTTCTACTGCCGTTTTACCAGAACCATCCGGAGATGCGTTCCATACTCGAGCTGCGCGGCCCTTACGAAAAATTAAAATTGCAATCACGCATATATCCTTACAATTCATTGTTTTTTAAAATAGCCATCGGGAACACGAAATTCAGTGAGAAAAGAAATACGGATATAAAAGGATATGTACCATTGACCGGCGCTTTGAAAGAGCCGATCCGGACTGTTGATTTTTCTAAACCTTACGCTATAGATAGCAATAAGGTTAAATTTTACAGGTCGTTTATTAATGATTGCAAAAGATTAAATATAAAATTATACATTGTTTGTGCACCTTATTTCATTAACTCAATAGGTACGGATCCATCAGTGGCCATGGCAAAAGAAATAGCTAAAGAAAATAACATTGATTTTTTTGATTTCTCTGCAGACCAGGAATTCAGGAGTAACTCAACGCTGTTTGATGATACGATCCACGTGAATGTTGCAGGTTCAAAATTATTTACAAATAAACTGGTGGACACTATAATTTCAAGCAAATCCAAGTGATTTTAGTAGATCTTTGGGGAGCCAATAAAAATGTTTAGCAAAAAAAATAAAGGATATGGAAAGGAATGAAATAATAAAACAGGTGAATGATATTTTTATCGATACACTCGATAATGACGATGTGGTGATTAACGAGACAACAACCGCAAACGATGTGGAAGAGTGGGATTCATTGACCCATATTCTATTGGTGGTGGCGATCGAAAAACATTTTAAGATCCGCTTTACTTCAAAAGAAATCCAGAGCTGGAGCAACGTTGGAGAAATGATTGACTGTATTCAACAAAAAGGTATATGATCTTTAAAGAAGGCGATGAATTCAGTGAAAAATTTTTAGTTTCAACCGAAACTTACCGCGGCTTTATTCAACTATTCAGGGATAATAATCCTTTGCACACCAGTGATGAATTTGCAGCCGCACATGGATTTAGCAGTAAGGTGATGCATGGTAATATTTTGAATGGATTTCTTTCTTACTTTATCGGCGAATGCCTGCCTACAAAAGATGTGATCATTCATTCGCAGGAAATTCAGTTTAAAAATGCGGTTTATCTTGGCGATGAATTGCAATTTAATGCAGCCGTTACCGGTTTTTATGAATCAGTTAACGCAATTGAATTTAAATATAGTTTTAAAAACGCTGCATCAAAAACAGTGGCAAAGGGTAAATTTCAAATTGGCTTATTAAAATGAATATATTAATAACGGGCGGCGCTTCCGGCTTAGGTGAAGCAATAACAAGAAAACTGGCAACCGACCCGGTCAATACTGTTTATTTTACCTATAGCAACTCGCTTTCAAACGCAGAAGCGATGGAGAAAGAATTTCCTAATACAGTAGCTATAAAATGCGATTTTAAAGTTACCGCAGAAGTAAATTCTTTAAAGGATAGGATCGGCACACTCGAACTCAATGTGTTGATAAATAACGCCTACACCGGCGACCCGATCAAAACTCATTTCCATAAGATACCGGCAGACGAATTCTCTTCCGGGTTTATTGATAATATAATTCCCACCGTTGTAATTACTCAGTCAGCGATAAATAGTTTTAGAAAGAAAAAGCAAGGAAAAATCATCACTATACTAACCTCATTTTTATTAAATACGCCGCCAGCAGGATCTTCTGTATATGTAGCAAATAAAGCATATTTAAGTTCATTGGTTAAATCCTGGGCAGCAGAAAATATAAAGTTCAATATTTCTTCCAACTCAATTTCACCAGCATTTATGTTGTCCGGTTTTACAAAAGAGGTGGACGAAAGAATTATCGAGCAGATGATAGAGAACCATCCATTGAAAAAAATACTGACTGCAGGCGAAGTAGCTGAAATGGTTTTATTTCTTGTAAATGTTTCATCACAAGTAAACGGAATGGACATCGTTATAAATGCAGGGATAAATATAAAATAAGCTGTCTTGCATAATTTTGCTGCTTATTGAGACTGCATAGCGCGGTATCAATAACACCGGAGGATGCTTGAAATGGATGTTTGAATGAGATGAAGTTTACTGGTAATTAAAATAATAAAATCCCTGTAAATTTAAAAGATCAATGTATAAAATGGATGTAAGATGATTTTTAATTCTTTTCACTTTTTGTTTTTTTTTGTAATTGTTACCTCGTTGTATTTCACACTGCCCCAAAATAAGAGATGGATCTTATTATTATTAGGCAGCTGTTACTTCTACATGGCCTTCGTGCCAATTTATATCCTGATCCTAGGCTTTACAATTGTAGTAGATTATTTTGCCGGAATTTCTATAGAGAATGCAGTTGGTAAACGACGTAAATTTTTATTGGTTTGCAGCCTGGTAGCCAATATTGGCATCCTTTGCATTTTTAAATATTATAATTTCATCAATACTAATTTCTCCTTTTTATTACATGGATTCGGGCTCACTAACCCGATCCCGTATTTATCAATCCTTTTGCCGATCGGGCTCTCGTTCCATACTTTCCAGGCGATGAGCTATACCATTGAGGTATATCGCGGTAAGCAAAAAGCAGAGCGTCATTTTGGTATTTATTCTTTGTACGTTATGTTTTATCCCCAATTGGTTGCGGGACCGATTGAACGGCCACAAAACTTATTGCAGCAGTTCAGGGAAAAACATAAATTCGACAGTGACCGTGTTTTCGAAGGACTTAAAATAATGATCTGGGGCCTGTTTAAAAAGCTGGTAGTAGCAGACAGGCTGGGTATTTATGTAAGTGGCGCTTATAATAATGTGGCGCAACAGGATGGTATCACGCTGATCATGGCGACCATATTTTTTTCCTTCCAGGTGTATTGTGATTTCTCCGGTTATTCGGATATCGCTATTGGCGCTGCGAAAGTAATGGGCTTCGACCTGATGAAAAATTTCCGTCGCCCGATATTTGCAAAATCTACCGGCGAATTCTGGAAGCGCTGGCATATTTCCTTATCTACCTGGTTTAAAGATTATTTATATTTCCCGCTTGGCGGAAGCAGGGGTACGATGATGCGGACCTATTTGAATTTAATGATCGTGTTTACAGTTAGCGGTTTGTGGCATGGCGCGAACTGGACATACATCATCTGGGGAGGCATAAACGGATTTTACCTGGTTTTTGCACTAGTAACAAAAAAGTACCGGGAGAAATTTGACTCGTTGACCGGTATCACTAAATTTCCCAGGGTGCATTTGTTTTTACAAATTGTCGTCACGTTTGGATTGATAACTTTTTCACGCGTTTTTTTCAGGGCGAAAACATTTGACGACGCGGTACTCGTAATAAAAAAAATGCTGACGTTTAAGGGATCTATTTTCAATGATGGCACGGCAATTATATTGTATTCTTTCTTTGCAATATTTTTTTTACTTGCAGTTGAATTTAAAAGAGAATTTTATGCTGGTTCTTTTTCATTGTCGCACCACAAAAATTTTTGGGTACGTAATTCCTATTATTCGTTGTTAATCATTCTCATTATTTTATTAGGTGTTTTTGATGGTGGACAATTTATATATTTTCAATTTTAAGTTAAGGGACCGATATGATACAATTTAATAAAAACAGCTCCTTCAAAGTCTTTTTACTAAAATTGCTGGCCTTTTTTATAACGGTTTACCTGTTGGATTTTGTCATTGGCCAGTCGCTTAGAAAATTTTATTACAAGCAGGAATCAGGGTACGATTATTTAACGACCTATTCGATTGATAAAGCGAAAGCTGATATTATGGTGTTTGGCTCATCCAGGGCCGTAAATATTTTTAATACGAAAATATTTGAAGATAGTACGGGTTTAACCTGTTTTAATACGGGCAGGTATGGCGAACCGATTTTTTATCATTATGCGGTACTTAAAAGTGTTTTAAAAAGATACCAGCCAAAGATCATAATTTTAAGTTTCGATGCCGGTAATTTTAGCAAAAATGTAGAAGCATACGACCGGCTGACCGCTCTTTTACCTTACTATAAAGATCATCCGGAGATTCGCCCGGTGGTAGCATTAAAGGGGCCGTATGAAAAACTTAAAATGATCTCTAACATCTATCCATATAACTCTTTACTGATGCCGATAATCACCGGCAATACGGCTTACAGCAAAAAGAAATATCCTCATATCAATGGATTTATTCCCATCAAAAGAACTTTTGCCGGTCCGCTGCAAACTTTTGATTATTCAAAAGAAACCGGCTTGGATACTGTCAAGATAAACAGCTACAGATCATTTATCCAGGATTGCGTTGCCGCCAACATTGAGCTGCACATTGTTTGTCCACCCTATTTGATCCACGCAATTGGAACAGACCGTTCGATCATTGAAGGGAAGAGAATTGCAGCCGGATATAATATCAGTTTTCTTGATTATTCACGGGATAGTTTTTTTATAGACAAACCTCAATTGTTCGCGGATTACCGGCATTTAAATGAGACTGGCGTAGCGCTCTTTTCAAACAAGGTTATTAAAGAGATGGGTATTTCAAAATTGTAGCCCAGGCACTGGTTCTAAAAGCTACCTTGTTTTCCACGTTGCCACCAGCCTGCTCTTCGCAGGCCGCACAGGTTTTTGAAACCTGTGCCGTTTTGGGCAATAGCCTGCAAATTTTTGTCGGAGGGGTCTCCTTAAAAGCTATAAGCTTTCCATCAGCTGCTTTCACAGATCTAACAAGTTTTAAAAACATGGCAGGTCGTGGGAAAAGTCAGTGAATTTTTGTCGGAAACATATCGCGATAGCCGACACAATTTATAGCTTTAAACCGTAGCTCTCCGCTTTTGCGGTTCTGATCAACAACAGCAGTGCTGCTTTTAAAAGCTAATAGCTTTCCATATTCCCACCAGCCTGCTTTTCACAAACCTCCCAGGTTTTAAAAACCCCGGAGGTTTTGGGGATAGTTTGCGAGCCTTTGTCACGAACACTGTGCCCAAAAAAATGGGGCAGGTCTCGAAGAACCCTGCCCCATAGTTAACATTAAGCTTTATAATTAATGATCAGATATCACCGTTCTGGTAAGCGCCTGGCCGCTGGTTAATAGTTTAATATAATAAATGCCGGTAGTGATTGCAGGTATTTGTTTGTCAATCAAATTATATCCTTTCCGGAGCTGCGCCGGCATGGTAAAAATTATCCTGCCGTTGACATCGATGATTGCGAGGTACATAGATTGCTGACTGCCGCTATTGATCTCTGCTTTAATATTTCTGCTAACAGCAGAAAGTACTAATTTATGAATAGTGAAGGCTGAAGTGTTAGTGATTGTTGATGATATGGTGCTGCTGTATGAAATAGAACTATCCAGGCCAACAATCTTTAACCGGTAGAAATTTGTTCCCTGCAACGGATAACTGTCCATGAAATCATAGGTGTTTTGGTTGCTTATGGAATTACCTGAAGCAAGCCGGCCAATCGCTTCAAATGTTTGCCCATTGCCACTTCTTTCAACAACGTAATGACTAACATTCATTTCAGAAGTCACCTTCCACGACAAGGCTACTTTATCATTGTTATTCAAAGCAGTAAAATCAATGACCCTGACTGCTAAAACACCGGTTACTGTAACCTTGGCAAGTGCTATGGCGGAATCTCCGGCACTATTGGTTACCTTAAATCTGAAAGTATAAGTGCCTATTGCAAGGTTACTGATCCCTGTGCTTTGCTTGCCCGGGTCAGCAATTGTAAACTGGGTAGGACCAGATACTTTTGTCCAGCTGTAACTGCTGACAGTTCCTGTTGTACTTCCGTTCAAAATAGTACTGTTATTTGGCATAAAAAGAATAACATCGTTTCCGGCACTGGCTTTCAGGGTAGTCTCAATCGTACCGATCTTTATCAGCACAGCAGATGTAAATGGCTGTAAGGTTATTGAACCGTTGTACACAGCACTGTCTACGCCAATATATTTGGCATCCAGATTAATAGTCTTAGGTGTACCGGATGAGTTGTATTCAAAACGTAAATAATCCTCAATGTTTGTGGGCGTGGTAGTGGCCTCATAGAACTGGATGTCGTCAATGTACATAGTACTGTTATCCTGTGAAAACTCGATACCGATGAGGGCATTGCTCTGCGAAGCATAATCCCAGCTGAGTAATACTTCCTGTTGGGTAACCGAAGTGTCGAGAACGCCGCTTTGAGTAGCTGAATTTAAACAATAGCAACCGGTGTACTGACGTATACTTGCTCTGAAAGAGCCTGCTTTTGTCGCTTTTGTCTTAAATCTCAACACATATTTTTTGGCAGAATCCACTCGCCCTACTATTTGAAAGATAGTGGTAAAATTAGCGCTTACAACATTCGATATTAACCTGGCCGAACCCGTACCTGTGATCTTACCCGTGTTGTCCCAGGCCAAAGTGTGCACCTTCGCAGCAGATTCTACCATTACCCCTGTTATGTCACTTGCAAAAGTTTCATTGGGCGCTTTATTAGCGCTGTTCAAGCTATTAACTGTAAATAGGGGGATCTTTTTAGGCGAACTTTTTGAATGCTTGTCATACCCATTGAACTTTGACCGCCAGATATTCAGGGAATAAGGAGTGACGATGGACGAAAGGGTGGTATTGGTTAAATATATCGGGTAATCATTCATTGGATTTATGTAATAATTACTATCGATGATTCCCAGGCTGTCAACACCATTGTAACGATCGATCTGTGAATACAATAGCTGGTTGGGATATTTTGCGAAAAAGGTGTTGCCTTTAATTACATTATTCCTGCAATGCTGGTAACCGTCGCTTGCGTCATTGATCGACATGGCTCCGCCATAGGTGGGGGTTTTAGTAGGAGAGTAGATTCCTGCATCATAAACCGTATTACCCCTGATGGTAATTTTTTGTGCCTGGGAAATATAAATTCCTTCAAATACATTAAATACGGTATTTCCTATAACACTCACCGAAGTGGACGTTGCATCCAGGTAAATCGCTCTTACATGTTTATTGGTAGAGGATGTTCCGGGCGACGCGTCCCCGGACTTAGAAATTATATTGCTGTCAATAAATATATTAGCTGCAGCAGGGTCCCCACGTAGGCCCGAATTATAAATAGCTCCCCCGTCATTCAGCAACAGGCAGAAATTAGTGATGGTATTTCTCCTGATCGCCTGGTTATTTCTATTTTTCAGTAAAGAAATTGCGGCGTATCCAATGCTGTCAAATGTATTTTCTTTTACAAGGAGGTTGGTCGCTCCGATTGTAATAGCCGTAAACTCCCTTTCGGCGTACATTGTATTGGTACTTACCATTCCTTTATTGATGCCGATCCTGCGGAAATTGTTATTTTGTATCGTTATGCGATCACCTGATCCGGGATTGGTTTCATGCAGTCCATTCATGTTGATATCTGTAAAGGTAGAATTGCTGATCAGGAAATTGATCATATTCCGGTGGTCGATGGCATTAACACCCGCAAACGAGAAGTCGCAGTGATCGATGGTAACATAATCGCAATATTGAATGTCCATTATCGTATTCTCACTGCCTTTGAAAGCAATTCCTGTAAATGTGATCTGTGATTTTCTCGTAGTATTGGTGAAGATCATGCTAACCAGGTTCGGTAATGTAGATACCTGGATCGCCGGTGGTGTACCATTGTAGAATATTTTAATTTTCCGGGTAGCCGCAGTGTACAACCATTCCCCGTTTTCATCCAGGGCAGACAGGTGATTTTGTACAAAATAACCATAATTAGCATTCATATTAGTAGTTCCTGTAAATGACAAGGTGGAACTATTGTGATTTGTGATGGGGTATCTCTTTAAAACAAAGTCAGATTGCCTGATGACGATTTCTCCGCCGGTCCAGTTTGGTGAACTGGACAATTTTGTATCTGTGAGTGAACTGTTGTTGGTAAAGGAAGAATACGTTCTGTAACCATCGTTGGCAGCATTTGCATTTGGGTATCTGCCAACCGGTGTAAGTAAATTATTTATCACTACCATATTTAGAGTCGACAAACTGCCGGGAACAGTTGCTTCCCAGATATTAGTTCCCACGGATGTCCAGGCACTGATGGTTGACAAACCAGTAATTATTGGTTTAGCGCGGGTTCCGTAACTGCCAAATACTAATCCTGCCTTTGTGGGCTTAAGTGTACCATAAAAAGTGTCTCCGGTCTTGAAAAGTATAGAATCTCCGGTAACAATGCTTGTAAACGAAGCGTTTAACTTTGTGATGGTCTGCCAGGGAGTTGCAGCAGTTAACCCGTTATTTACATCATTTCCAGCTGAAGAAATATAATAATTTTTGGCATAGGTAATAGTTGTGGCAAACAGGAATGATAAAAGAAACAAGGCTTTCATAGGTTTCAGTTTTATAGGATAATGTTTTTACAATAGTTCCGGTAGATTGCGATTACACAATGTTTCCAGGCAGGCGTTGTGCCGGTAAGCTTTTATACAATTTTCTTACCGGTGTCACGGTAAAACATGGCTTAGCAAAAGCGCTTTTTTACTGTTATTTTTTTGGTCGCGCAAGGCTGGCTGACCAAAAACGGTAGTCAGAATTTTGACTTCGTTTTCAAAAGAAACGTGGTGTGTAGATTTCTGCTGCATAGTTTCATAGGTTTATTGATAAACAATTATACAGCACCGGGGTAGCGGTATTGCATAAAAAACTAATAATAGAGAATACGGATACGTTGGAATAATTCTACAATGAAACAAAAAAATATTGGTATTATTATATAAAAAGAACTCTTTTATGCGAAATTGAGTAGAACTATGATTAAGATTCGGAAATTACGCAGACGCACTTTTGCTCATTTTATACCGTGTTAATCATTACCTGTTGGAGTAGATTCCCTGTAAAAAATGCAGGATGTTATACGTTTATTATTTAAGATGAAGGTTATCCACGTTACTTCAAATTGAATGGGAATAAAAAAATTTCTGTTTTCTGATAATTAATTATTACCTTTACAACGCTTACACCTACAACTCCCACGTTCCTATCAAATCGCCGCATTTAATTTAAATCTCCCTATTCAACAGAAATTCCTCTGTTAAGAGTCGTTGTATTTTGACTCTTTCATATTTTTTGTTACCGCTCATTCATAAAGAAAACAATATGAGGAAGATTTACTTTCTAATTTTTATTATTTTACTTTCTCTAAACAGTATTACTGCGCAGATTACCTACAACTGGGTTGGCGGAGCAACAGGGGATTACCAGGTTGCAGGTAACTGGAGCCCGGCAAGAACACCTCTTGCTACTAATGATATACTGGCATTTAATCCTTCCTCACCAATAGTTGTAAACAATGTTCCCAATCAGACTATTGGAGCTATACGAATAAACGGAAATGACAGCGTTTCGTTTGCCACCAACTCTTCCAGCAACATCCTTACATTGAGCGCTGCTGTTCCTTTAATTTATTCTGCGCCCGGAATAATCTTATCTGCAGATTTTCTTACCATTAATGTTGCCAACCCGTCACCTTTCACGATGAGTTCAGGAACTTTTGGAATAGCTCCGAGCACCGGAGGAAAAATAACTATCAACGGTGCATTGACACTTACGGCTGCAGCTAAATTAAATGTTGACGTGCCGGGTACCGGCGGAACTACCATCAGCGCAACAGGATCAATTACCAATACTTCAGGAACTTTTAATTGTTTAAACACCGGAGCAATCGTATGGGCCGGCGGTTCTTCTTATAACCACAACGTGACAGGGCTTGCTGCTTCAGCTATTCCTGCTTCTTCCTGGATCACGGGCTCCAATTGTAATATTATAGGTATGAATCTCGGATCCGCTGCCCTGACAGGACTTGCGGGTATCGACTTTGCAAATTTTACCTGGGATTGTGCCAACCAGGTTGCTGATTTCGACCTCAATCTTGCCGGCGCTTCTGTTAATATCAATGGTACATTTTTTATGAAACGTACCAATAGTAAATATCTCCGCTTCGCGGGAGCAACCGGGGGAACCATTTCAGCAGGTACCTATACGCAAACCAATGGTAACGTAATGCTGCAAACTTCTTCCGGAACAACTACGCTGAGTATCAGGGGCGTTTTTACGCATTCATCAGGAATTTTGGACGCTGTGGGCGGTTCTGCGACAGGGACAGGGTTGCTTGATTTTAAAGGAAACGTAGTAAAAGTATCAACATGGCAGGCTTCCAGTTCAAGTTCAGCTGCACAAATGATCGTTCAGTTTTCCGGGAGCACTCCTCAGACAGTTAATTTATTAGGGGCATGGAACGCACCAATGGCAGGACGCTGCAACGTGGTTATAAATAATAGCAATGCTGCAAGTGGTGTAATCTTAACCAGTGACAGCAGATTAAGGGTTTTTAATACCAGCAGCAGCACACCGGCTACCTGCACGATGATCGGTATGATCACCCCGGGAAATGATTCCGCCTATATCATGTATAACGGTGTTAGCAGCCTTGTTTATAACGGCACGAATTTTCAGACAGCTACAAAAACTGAATTCACGGTCGTAGCTGGTATGATACCGACTAACCTGGTTATCAACAACGGCCTGGGTGTTACCTTTCCAATAACTCCGATCGCATTTAACCGCACAATACCAGGAACATTAAGTATGCTGACCGGTAACCTGGCAATCAGTTTAGGAAATACACTGCAGTTAACGAATCCTACACAAGCTGCACAATTATCCTATACGAGTGGTTACATTACAACCGGAACTTTAAGCAGGTTATTTCAAACTTCCGGCTTACCTACTTCATCTGCTGATCCGGCTTCACTTTTTCCTTTTGGCAATGGCTTTAATAACCGTTCACTAAATTTATTTTTTTCAACCAGTAGTTTAACCGGCGGAACTGCAGGTATGGTATCCGTGTCTCACAATGCACTTGTTAATACCGACCCTATTTCCTTTGCTGATAATGGCATTACACTGGACAAAAAAACAAAAACAAATTGGACGATCAGCACAGGCGGCTTCATTCTGGGGACAGCTACAACCGCTTCAATAATCACCGTTGGCGCTAATATCGGCTCTGTGGACGATTATAGTTTTTTGCGCCTTACAGATGGTGTAACACCTAATTATGGTACATTAATACCAACTACAGGTACCAATGCGGTACCGGTTGTTGGAAAATCAGGATTGGTACAGGCCGATATAACCAGCAAGACCTTGTCTATCGGTAGTGATTCTCATAATCCTTTAGTGATTATTATATTTACCTGGATTGGAAGTTCGCCTGCTAACGGAAGATGGGATAATGCCGCTAACTGGACAGGAGGGGTAGGCTATCCAAGCGCAGCTACAGAAGTAGCGATCATCAGCTCTACCACTTTACAACAACCAACGATTGTTACTGGTTTAAGTGTCAATGTTTACCAGTTGACTGTTAGTGCGGGAATGACCCTGACCATGCAGCCATCTTCAGGCCTGAGTGTTTACGATGCTGCAACGTTTGGTGGTACCGCGGTTTTTGACTCTGCCAGTACTTTTACCTATGCAAGTTCAAATAACGACCAAAATGTTCTGTCACTACCCTATGGTAGTCTGGCCTTTTCCGGTACGGGCCAAAAGATAATGCCTGCTACCGTTACGGTAACAGGTAAATACAGCATCACGGGAGCCTCACCGAACCTTACGACAAATTCAAATACATTTATCTATAATGGTTCGGGTGCACAGGCAATAGCAGCCGTTCCGTACTATAATCTGACTATTGCCGGTAATCGCGGTGGTGCAACCATTACGTTGGGAAATCCGCCAGTTACCAGTGTAGTTGATATTGCCAACAAATTCGATGTAAGCAGCCTGTCAAATTATACAGTTCCGCTGCCGCCGGGTATCATCAGTAATAGCAGGGTGAACTTCAGCTCTGCTTCAACACAATATATTCCTGGCTTTTATTATGCCTTATTGTCGAATGGCAATGGCCCAAGAGTGCTGGATTCATTAGGTTCTACCGATCCGAATCATGTGATTCGCTCCAGGACTTTCGACCGTGGTTCAGGCGCCTATACCGTAAAAGGTTCGAAGGTCAATTTTTATGTATCAGGAGCAGCCGATCCCACTTACACTGCTAACGTTACGTACTATGATTTAGAATTTAGCGGTAACATGAATAACCGAAAGATTAATTTCTATGATGGTCCGATCTATATAAACGGCCAGTTTTCAGTAACACTTACTAATTTTCAGCAGGTAGCTAACACTACTACTTATTTTGTATTTAACGGCACCAAGGACCAGACTATTCCTTCATTTAAAGCAGTGGCGGCAACCAATACGCCCGCCTTTAAATTTCCTAATGTAATTATCCAGGGAGGAAACAGGAATATTATTTTGCCGGCCGCAGATACGATTTCGGTAACGGGAAGTTTCGAAGGCCCAAGGGCGGTAGCCTATAATTCGTCGACCGTGGCTCCATACACTGCACAATCTATCACACCTTTTTCAGCAGGTAAAGGTTTTATCGTCACAGGCAGTACCGTTAAATTTGGTCCTGGTCCTTCACAGATACCGCTTTTGCTTCCGGCTGTAGCAGGTACTCCGCATTATAACAATGTTGTAATTTCGGGCGGTACCCACGCACTTGAAAGTAATATGACAATAGCCGGTAACCTGGCTGTTTCCGGCAACGAAGTAACACCAGGTATCCTGAATATCGGGGATGGAAATGGAGCAAGGGTTTTGACTGTATTAGGAAATATCACAGATAGCGGCAGGGTAGCCGGAACAGCTGTAACGGCACAAATTGATATGAACACCGGAACTACGGGTACAACTAAGATCAACCTGGCCGGTAATTTATCAATAATCGGTTACGGTCAGTTAATGGGTACTACCAGTGCCGGAGCAAAAAATGGCGTGATTGTTTTCAATGGCACCAATCCACAAACTTATTCAAATACCGCATCTGCCACTTACAAAAACGGTCTTGTTAATTTCACTGTTGGTGATAGCACGATCGCCACTAAATTAACCTTGGCCAGTTCGATGGATTTGCTGGCTTCAGTAAGTTCAAACAGGGATACTTTTACTGTATCAAGAAATGCTACCTTGAATTGCGATATTTATAATATCGTTAGCACGGGCCCTGCCGGAAGCTCAGCAAATTTTACGCTCAGGAATGATGCAACACTGATTACAGCCAACACCGGCGGTGTTGAAGGAACGGCAACCAGCGGAACAACCGGTTCGATCATCAATGATGCGACGATTGTTAAGAATTACGATCCGGCTGCTAATTACGAGTTCAATGCAGCTGCTCCCACTAATATGTCTTTCCCTGCAGTAACTACTCCTTTTCCGATGGCTAGTTTAACAGTTGGTAACAATGTTAATCCAGCTACTTTTTCTTTGAATAAATCAATTGATGTTAGCAACACACTAACACTTAAAGCAGCCAGTACACTGGCAGTGTCATCCTCAAACCTGAACCTTAAATCTACTGCAGTTGCGACAGCCAAAATAGCTGCTGTACCGGCCAGTGCAAATATCACTTATGGTTCAGGACGCTTTGTTGTAGAACGTTATTACCCATCACGCAGGGCCTGGCGCCTTATTACCGCGCCGATCACAGCTGATGCAGGCAGGACTGTTTTCAGTTCCTGGCAGATGGCTGGCGCAAATGTTCCCGGCAGCGGCACTTTTGTAACCGGACCTGGTGCAGTTCCAGGGTTTCCAAATGGCCTGGATGTGAGTCCGCAGAATAACTTCTCTTTGAAAATTTTTAATGCGACTACAGGAAATCAGGATGGTGTGGCGGATACCAAAGCACAGTTATTATCCGGCGCGACAGGTATTGCTGGCACACCCGATAACCTGGGTATGTTCTTATTCGTAAGAGGCGACAGATCATCCGCAACATTGTTCAATACAGCTTACTCAAATACAACTACTTTGAGGGATACCGGCAGGGTTCAGCTACATGATCAAACATTTAAACTGAATGCAGCCAGTGGAGCCTGGAATGTTATTGGCAATCCTTATGCTTCTCCTGTTGATATTACCGATATTGTTAATAACACTCCTAACGTTAACCCCGGTTATTTCTGGGCGTATGATCCTTACCTGAACTCAGAACAGGGCGGATACATTCTACTGGTGTACGATGGTACTAAGTGGGAGTCAACTCCTCCATCACCAGGTGGGCTGAACGGTATTATTCAATCGAGCCAGGCTTTTTATGTGCAGAAGAATAGTAATGTACAGGCTTCAATGGTCTTTAACGAAACAAAGAAATCTGCACAAAGCTTACCGGGTGCATTTCGTCCTTTGTCGCAGCCGGCAAAATTTGCCACCAATTTGTACCTGAGAGATTCAGATACCAGCAGGACAATTGCAGACGGAACCCTTGTTTTATTTGATGAGTCTTACAACTCTGCCGTTGATTTGGGAGATGGTGCCAAATTTGGTAATACGAAAGAGACTTTTTACATGGTGCGCAATACAAAAACGTTGGCCGTTGAAAAAAGACAACCGGTTACCGATAGCGATACTTTATTTTTTAAACTCAGCAAGACTACCCAGCGCAATTACCAGTTCGAGTTTGTGCCTAAAAACATGAATCCTTTACTTACCGCATTTTTGGAAGATAGTTACAAAGGCACCAAAACACCGGTTAGCGTTACTTCTGCCACTACATTTAATTTCAGTGTGAATGGCGAAGCTAAAAGCGCAGTATCTGATCGCTTCAGGATTGTGTTCAAAGCTGCAGGCGCCGGACCGTTACCTGTTACTTACAGCAATATAAAAGCTTACCAGAAAAGCAATGACATTGCAGTAGAATGGACAGTTGAAAATGAGATCGACATCAATAAGTATGACGTTGAGAAAAGTATTGACGGCATTAATTTCACCAAGGTAAATACAACGACCGCAAAAGGTGCAAATGCAGGTACCACCAACTACGGCTTTTTAGATGTAAAGGTTAGCCAGGGTAACAATTTTTACCGCATAGTTAGTTATAGCAAAACAGGTGCTGTAGAATATAGCAGGATCGTATTGGTGAAGATCGGTAAATCAGCGGCTGGCATCAGCATCTATCCTAACCCGGTAAAAGGCAATATGATCGGCGTATCATTCAGCAACATGGAAAAAGGAATTTACAATGTAAGGCTGATCAATACACTGGGACAAAGCCTGCTGAGCAAACAGATCGTTCATGCAGCAGGAAGTTCAATGGAAACGATCACAGCGGGCAGCCAGCTTACTGCAGGAATTTACCAGCTGGAAATAATTGCTCCGGATAAAACTGTCAGCACCGTTAAAGTAATAGCACAATAATAAATTAAGAAACACGCATGAATAAACCTGCTGTCTCCTTCCTTGGGAGGCAGTTTTTTTTGTGGAAAGATGATTGTTTAACCCACATTGCAGTTAACCAGAAAATAAATCAGGTTTTTCGGGGGTTGGTTCTTTTTAAATTCCGGAAGGGGGACTACAGATTTTTTACGGGTAAAAGGTTTTGATTTATAGTTTAACGCTGTATAAATTTTGTTTACCTCGTCGGTTGGCTCACTACATTGC
>JBDSLD010000331.1:0-31207 GCA_039916545.1 Ferruginibacter sp. | reverse complement strand
AGGTGACTGTAGCCAGATCACTTCTTTTTTTTCAGGATCATTGCATAAAATATCCATTCGGCCATCTCCATCAATATCTGTCAATAAAGGAGATTCATTACCGACAGAAGAATAAAGCGCATACTCTTTCCAGTGACCCGGTTGATTTTTATTATTTGCATACCAAACTGCAGGCGCGCCGGGAATGTCGATGCGTATCAAATCTACCCAGCCATCCTGGTTTACATCAGCCGCAAAATCAAGGAATGAATCGGAGTATCCGTCTTTGTAAGAAAACGGCTTGGGTACCGCGATCTCATGGGGCTTCCAGTCCGGTGCTTCAAACCAAAAAGCTCCTGCCAGGATATCTATTTTGCCATCTTTATTTACGTCTGCGGCAGTTGCTCCTTCCGCAATGAAGTCATTGGTAATGACATGTTTTTTAAACTTTACCGTTGTTCTTTTTTTATTAGCATTTTGAGCATTCCCATTGAAACATAGGAGTAACGCAATCGTACCCATTAAAAAGTTTTCTAAAATTAACTTGAACCTTCTGCCAAAATGTTTAACTGATCTTCCCCGGGTGGTTGTTGATATTTGCATATTTCGTTACTTGTTGTTGAGTTTATAATGGCAGCTGAAATAATTTGTGAGCAAGCTGGGCTTCTGATTTGACAAATCTATTAAAACGGTAGCAATATCCGCTAACAATTAAAGGAAACATCCAGGCAATTAAATTATTAAAAGATATTGGGATATCTGGATATTTGCATTCAAAATAAAATATCATATTTTATAAGAGATCATTCAAGTAAACCAATTCAATCAAAAACAAATCACCCATCCATGTTGCTGAGTAAATCCAATCTCAAAAATATACCTGCCGGCACTGTCCCGATACCCGGTGAAGAACTGTTTTCCTTACCTGAAAAAGTGCTTCAGTTTGGCACCGGTGTATTACTTCGCGGCCTGCCCGATTATTTCATTGACAAAGCAAACCGGCAAGGGGTGTTCAATGGTAGAATTGTAGTTGTAAAATCAACTGACGGCGGTGATTCAACTGCATTTGACAACCAGGATGGGCTATACACCCTTTGTATGCGGGGAATTATAAACGGGCAACCGGTGGAAGAAAATGCTATTTCCAGCTCGCTCAGCCGTGTATTATCGGCAGCAAAAGACTGGGATAAGATATTGGCCTGTGCACACAATCCCGACCTGTGTTTGATCATATCCAATACCACAGAAGTAGGCATTGAACTGGTGGACGATGACATCCGACAAAAGCCGCCATCATCTTATCCCGGTAAATTACTGGCTTTTTTATTTGAGCGCTTTAAATATTTTAACGGCAACGAATCTGCCGGATTGGTAATTATTCCTACAGAGTTAATTTCGGATAATGGAAAAAAGCTACGGTCAATACTATTTGAAAAGGCGCGTGCGGGCGGACTTGAGCAAAATTTTATCGCCTGGCTCGGTCAGCATAACCATTTCTGTAATTCTTTGGTTGACAGGATCGTTCCCGGTAAACCATCCGCCGCTGCCAAAGCCTTGTTGGAAACCCAATTGGGATACCAGGATGAACTCGTTACCATGAGTGAAGTTTATAGCCTCTGGGCCATCGAAGGTGGTGATCATGTTAAAGAAGTATTGACCTTTGCGAAAGCTGACAATGGAGTCGTAATAGCGAATGACATCACATTATTCAAAGAATTAAAATTGAGGTTGTTGAATGGTACACATACACTGAGTTGCGGCGTTGCATTCTTGTCAGGTTTTACTACGGTAAAGCAGGCTATGGAAGACGATGTGCTCTCTGGTTTTATAAAACAACTGATGGTAGATGAAATCTCGATCGCAATCCCGTACCAGGTGCCGGGCGACGAAGCCAACCAATTCGCATTGAAGGTCATCGACCGGTTTAGTAATCCCAGTATAGAACATCTATGGATAAGCATCACGCTGAATTATACTTCTAAACTGAAAATGAGGGTGGTGCCGGTTTTGCAACACTATTACGAGTTGTATGGAAAAATCCCGGAACGGCTGGCTTTTGGATTTGCAGCCTGGCTTTTATTTATGAAGGCGGTAAAGAAAGATGGCGATATTTATTATGGTGAATTAGACGGACAGGCTTATCCTATAAAAGATGAAATGGCAGGGTATTTTTTTGAATGCTGGCAAAATTTATCACCGGATGTTTTGGTTGCAACAATATTAAGTAATAAAAATTTTTGGGATACTGACCTGTCATTAATCCCGGGCTTTGCTGAAAAAGTAAGCGCCAGGCTCAGGGAAATGATGCAGTCAGGTGTCAATAAAATTATTAAACACATAGGAATGTGACGAGGGCAGGTTGCTCCATAGGGTTGCCAACCTTGTAGAAAAAAGAGGCACCACGCTTTAGCATGCAAAGGCTGGCAACCCTATATCAGTCACTAAAAATTATTAAATATGAACTTGATAAAAAAGCTGTTCGCCATTTTCCTGTTTCTTCTACCCAACGCAAATATTCAGGCGCAGTCACAAAAAACAACGACCGCAGAAAAAACATCTTTCCAGGTATCAGCACCCTGGCGTGCAGAATATGATGTGCGTTCAGATATCGCGATGGTGTATGGGATGGACAGCACATTTGAGGAGCGCGTAAAAGGTTACCGGGATCGTGGGTATAATGTTCAGTTTATGACCGGCATTGCCTGGGGTAATTACCAGGATTATTTTACCGGCAAATTTGATGGTAAAACGCATGAAGCAGATGGGCAGGTAGAACGCAACGGTAAAGAGATTGGCCATGGAAAAGGCATTCCGTACACCGTGCCCACGGATAGCTACATCGCGTATTTTAAAACGATCATAAAAAAAGTAATCGATGCCGGTATAACAGCCATTTACCTGGAAGAGCCGGAGTTTTGGGCCCGGGCAGGCTACAGTGAATCCTTCAAAACAGCCTGGCAAAAATTTTACGGCTTCGCCTGGATGCCGCAACACGAATCGCCGGAGGCAACTTATCTTTCATCCAAACTTAAATACCAGCTTTATTTTCATGCGTTAAAGGAAGTGTTTCAATATGCAAAAACATATAGTGAAAGCAAAGGTTTAAAAGTAAAATGCTATGTGCCTACGCATTCGTTATTGAATTATTCTGCCTGGCAGATCGTAAGTCCGGAGGCAAGCCTGGCCGCACTTCCCGGCATGGATGGCTACATTGCGCAGGTATGGACAGGTACTTCCAGGGAACCGGTTTATTTTAACGGGTTAAAAAAAGAGCGGGTTTTTGAAAATGCTTTTTTGGAATATGGCTCGATGTTATCCATGGTTGCACCGACTGGCCGTAAAATTTATTTTTTAACCGACCCGATAGAGGATTGGCCAAGGACCTGGGACGATTACAAACAGAATTACCAGGCAACCTACACGGCGGAATTAATGTACCCGACGGTTGATAATTATGAAGTAATGCCCTGGCCAAACAGGATCTACCTGGGCAAATTTAAATTACAGAACAGTGATGAAAAGCAGCCGATATCGCCTGCCTATGCTACCCAGATGCAGGTGATGGTAAACGCGCTGAACCAGATGCCTTTATCGGCTAACCGCCTTAATGGCTCCAAAGGTATCGGCGTATTGGTAGGCAATTCCATGATGTTTCAACGGTTTCCCACGCACATGGGATATGAAGATCCGCAGTTGTCTAATTTTTATGGAATGGTTATGCCGTTACTAAAACGTGGCATCCCTGTCGAAACCGTGCACATGGAAAACCTTGGCTTTGCAGCCACGCTAAAAAATATAAAAGTGTTGGTAATGAGTTTTTCGAACATGAAGCCGCAATCAATAAAAGTAAATGAGCAATTGGCTGCCTGGGTTAAACAAGGTGGCATGTTGTTGTATTATGGCAGGGATAAGGATCCATTCCAGGAAGTGAAAGAATGGTGGAACACCAACGGCAAAAATTACGCGGCGCCCTCCGCTCATTTATTTCAATTGATGGGCATCAAACCAAAAACAGGTATGGAAACCTATCAATATGGAAAGGGAAAAATCACCGTGGTAAAGCTGGATCCTAAAGAGCTGGTGCTTTCGTCCGGTGCCGATAGCAGCTTTATTAACCTGGTGCGACAGGCTTATGAAAAAGGTGCCAGGGCTGGTAAACTACAGACGAAAAATTTTTTTTACCTGGAACGTGGCCCGTATGATATCGCCTCCGTAATGGATGAGAGTGTTACCAATGAGCCTTTAAGCATTAATGGGCCGGTAATAGATATGTTTGACCCGTTGTTGCCTGTATTATCAAAAAAAATTGTAACCCCCGGACAGCAGTGTTTATTGTATGATTTGAAACGGCTGAAGGTAAAAAATAAACCGATGGTTTTATGCGCCGCTTCCAGGATATATGATGAAAAAGCTACAATACGCAGTTATTCATTTATTACCAAAAGTCCATCAGGTACGCACAATGCAATGCGCATATTGTTGCCCTCTGCTGCCCTGACCATTGAGGTAAAAGATACGCACGGCAAAATATTAGAAAGCACGAATGAGTGGGACAAAATTTCCAGGACCTGCCTGCTACAATTCATGAACGATGCTGATGGCGTTAAGGTGGAAATCAACTGGTAATTATTTCAGTTGTTGATTAAATGCCCCAATGAGTGCGCAGGGGGACAGTGATGACCTCACCAATTTTATTTCCTGCCAGGCAGCAGAAAAAGTAAAACAAATATTTCTTGCACCTGGCGAGTACGCGACGCAGCAGGCATTTGCCGCCAAGTTGGAAAGGAAGGGCTTTTCCAATATTATGATCCCCGCGATGCACACAGAATTTGAGTTATTGTTGGGATATTTTATTGCTTCATGTTATACGAATAAGTGGGATCCGTTATACTATTTATTCAATTTTTTTGCGCGTTTGTAATAGTAAAGTGGAATGATTTTCGCTGTCGTTTGTGTTAACCGAAAAAAATAAAACCCATGGACATAACACCCTACCAAATTGCCTATTGGAATGGCTCCTTGTTAATCAATGCCGAAGTAAAACCATGCTGTAGCGAAGACAACGTAGTCGATTACGCCATCTATAAAGGTGACCAGTTATCATTTAATATTACAAAAAATGAAACCGGCAAATGGGTGATCTCGTTAAAAAATGCCGACAAAGAAATTGATGACGAAGTCGTTCAAAGTATTGGGATGGCCATTGATCAACATAACAGGCAATAAGCTGGCATATGGAAGTAGCTGCTAAAAATCCTGCGCCGGTTTCTTTTGATAATGCTACTCTTTTGGAAATGGAAGGGGAACTGTTGAAGGCCGCCCTCATGTACGAAAAGCTTTTAAAAAAGGCCCCGTCAGATATGTCCGTCTTATCCCGCTTGATGGTCATTTATCGTAAACAAAAAGATTATCGCAAAGAGATCATTCATATCAGTGCCGCCATAAAAATACATGAACAGAAATACGCCCGTTTAAAGTCGAAAAACGCGAAAGTGGTTTTGTTGAGCAAGAAATTAAATACACTGTTGGGACATACCGATAAACGGGGAAAAAACCTGCTCGACATCCCCGAAGTAACGCGGTTAAAAAAAAGAAAGGAAGTGGCCCAAAAAAGAATGAAATAGCTACGGCCAATTGGGCATTCATTTTTTCCAAAAGCAAGCTGCAATTTTTATTTTCAGTAAGCTGCATAGAAAGACAATTACTGCAGGATAAAATATTTATCTTACTTATCCATCAAACAAAACAACATGCCAGAATTACCGGACGTAGAAGTCTTTACAAGAAATCTCAATGAAATATTTGCAGGTCAAAAATTACTCATGGTCAATATTGTCAATGGCGAAAAGTTGAAAGACAAGCCGGCAGAATATTCGAAGGCCCTGGATGGTAAAACTTTAAAAAAGGTGTATCGGTCCGGTAAAGAAATGCGTTTTGAATGTACTGATGGCACCTTGCTTGGATTACACCTGATGCTAACAGGGGATGTATTTGTTTTTGATGATAAGAACGATCACCATTCAACCATTGCCGAATTGCATTTTAAGGGCGGGAAGGGAATGGCCTTAACGGACAGGATGAAAAATGCCAACATAAAGTTGAACCCTGTTAACAAAGCCGGCGTTGATGCAATTTCTGAAGACCTTAATTTTGCTTATCTTCAAAAAGCCCTGCAACGAAAAACAACTATTAAAAAATTGTTGATCGACCAGGATGTTATACGTGGCATTGGTAATAGTTACTCCGACGAAATTTTGTGGGAAGCAAGGATATCTCCCTACTCAATTGCAAAAGCAATACCTGAAGAAAAAATTAAAGAATTGGTGAAGGTCATCAAAAGCGTATTAAAAAAAGAAACCGAACGGATCTATAAAAACTTTAAAGGAAAAGTAAATGTTGAAGTGAAGACATTTCTTAAGATACATACCAAAGAAAAAACCGAAAGTCCTACCGGCGCTACGATCAAAATTGATCAGAAAGGAATGATGAAAACATATTATACAGACGAACAGGTATTGTATAAATAAGAATGTATTTGTAAAGAAATTGCTACTTGCTAAACGAAGCTAACATTAGATTAGGGCATGACTTTTTAAAAATAAAAATACCCATGGAACTAGGCCTCTATACTTTTGCCGACCTGCCTTTAAATAATGCGGGAAATATTGCGACAACCACTAACCAAGGCTTTAGCAACCTGCTGGAAGAGATAAAACTTGCAGATGAGCTTGGCCTGGATGTATTTGGGATCGGGGAGCACCACCGGCCCGACTACGCGGTTTCTTCACCCGCGGTTCTTCTTGCTGCTGCCGCAGTGATAACAAAGCAAATTAAACTTACCAGCGCAGTAACTGTGCTTAGTTCTGATGATCCGGTAAGGGTTTTCCAGGATTTCGCTACGGTAGATCAGCTATCGGGTGGAAGAGCGGAGATCATGGTTGGCAGGGGTTCGTTCATTGAATCGTTCCCGCTGTTTGGTTACGACCTGGAAGATTATGATGCCTTGTTTTCTGAAAAGCTGGAATTATTATTAGCGCTTAACAAATCTGAAGTTGTATCCTGGAAAGGAAATTTGCGACCGTCATTCAAAAACCTTGGTATTTACCCAAGACCTTACCAGGCAACTATGCCGGTTTGGGTAGCGGCAGGAGGTACGCCTGCATCTGCAGTAAGGGCGGCGAAACTTGGATTACCATTGGCGCTTGCCATTATTGGCGGTATGCCTGAACAGTTCGTAAATTTTACCAACCTGTATAAAAACACTGCGCTCAATGCCGGGCAAGATCCAGCCAGCATTCAGTTAGGTATCAATTCACATGTTTATGTAGCTGCTGATTCACAAAAAGCGGGAGATGAATTTTATCCTTCCTATGCAGGCGTGATGAACCGCATTGGGCGGGAGAGGGGCTGGCCACCGCATAGCCGGCAGCAGTTCGACCAATCAAGGTCTTCACTTGGTGCGCTGGTAGTTGGAAGTCCGCAACAGGTGATCGACAAAATATTATTTGAGCAGGAGTTGTTTGGCAACACGCGTTTCCTGGCACAGATGAGTTTGGGAGATATGCCACATGGTAACATATTAAAATCGATCGAATTATTTGCCACCGTAGTAGCGCCGGCGGTAAGAAAGACATTGGGTAAATAGCCAGGGTTGCGTTTTGAAATTTTGGCCTTTCCGCATCGGCACAGCGTTTGAGATTAGTTTTTATTATTAACCATTAAAATCTATTCTCATGGTAAAGTATTCAAAAAAAGCCAGCGACAAAGTTGAAGAAGTAATGCGTGAAAAAAAAGAGGGAACGCTCAAAAGCAGTTCCGGTGAAAAAGTAACCAGCAGGAAACAGGCCATTGCAATTGGCTTATCTGAAGCAAGAAAAGAAGGCGCAAAGGTTCCTGCGAAGAAAGGAGTAGCAAAAAAAGCGGCACCTAAGAAAGTTGCGGCAAAGAAAGCAGCAAAGAAATCTTCCTAAAACAATATTAAATTAGCGGTGCAAGGATCGTTCGGCACCATGGTTTCAAGAGGGTTCTCTCGAAATCATACCCGGGCCGTGAAAACCCCGCTGCGACGCACGTGGACTTCGAACTTTGCTCTGTAACTTCATTGCTTAGCTTTCATGTTTCGTACAAGTAGTTTACATTCATAAAAACAGTGGCCGTGACACCCACTAATGCATAGGTCCCAGCGGGGTTTTTACCTTAGAGATTTAAAAATTAGAAAAGAGCCATGCGTGAAACCCAGCTGCCGAACGATCTTTGCTCTGGTGACATAAAAATTAGTGTGAAGAGCTAATGCGATAGTTAAAACAATTATAACAATAACACAAATCATATAAAAAACGCCGTCCCGGTAATACCAGGACGGCGTTTCTTAATTTTCATCGGGACTACCTATCGTAGAAAAAAATAATTACTGTCCACCACCCAACGACCTGTACAATTCAACCGCCGCGCTTAACTCAGCGCGTTTCAACACCGCCAGGTCAAGCTCACTTTGTAACGCGTTGCTTTGCGCGGTGATCACTTCCAAATAGGTCGCCATGCCGTTTTGAAACAGCAGGGCCGAATTGCGGATGGCCTGCTGCAATGTATTAACGCGTGTAACCGCGATTGCCTTTTGTGTTTTTAATTTCTCAATTCTCGCCAGGGCATCTGATACTTCCCCCACCGCTACGAGCACAGACTGCCGGAATTGGATTACGGTTTTTTCTCTTTCTACTTTTGCAATTTCCAGCTGGGTCTTTAATTGTTTGTGCTGAAATAATGGCTGAGAAATGCCACCTGCAACCGCGCCAAATAATGATGCGGGAATATTGAACCAATTACTAGCTTTGAACGAATTGATACCAGCTGCTGCTGTAATTGTCAGCGAAGGATACATGGCTGCCTGGGTTATTCCAACATTCGCATTGGCAATTGCCAGTGCCAGTTCATAACTTCTCACATCGGGCCGGCGTTTAACCAACAAGGCTGGTACGCCTGCCGACAAACTATCGGGCAGGGCTATGCGATCGAGCAGCGTATTGGTTGTAATTGCACCCGGCAATTCGCCTGTTAATATACTGATTGCATTTTCCTGTAATAGCCTGTCCTGCTCGAATTGCGGTATCAGCTGCGCCGCTACCAGTTGTTGCGCTTCCGCCTGCTGTATGGCCAATGACGTTACCTGCCCGGCATTGTATTGCAACCGGATGATCAATAAGGTACTATCATCTAAGGCAAGGTTTCTTTTCGCGATGGCCAATTGAGCGTCCAGCATCAGCAGGTTATAATAACCTTGTGATACATTGGCGATGATGTTTGTTTGAATGGCTTTTTTTGCTTCTGTCGTTTGCAGGTATTGAGCCAAGGCACTGCTTTTCTGGTTGCGGATTTTGCCCCAGATATCAGCTTCCCAGGATAGGCCCACGTTGGCTGTGTAATCTTCAATATGAGTAGTTTTCAAAAATTGGCTGGCACTTAATCCATTCAGGCTATTGTCCGAAGGGCGGCTGGAACCTGCACCCATATTGAGGTTTGCTGATGGCAGGTAGTTCCATTTAACCTGTTTGAATAACAGTTGTGCAGACTCGATATTTTTTACTGCAACCTGCATGTCAAAATTCTTAACGATGGCGCTGTCGATCAGTTGTTGCAGCGGTGCATCGGTGAAGAAACTTTTCCACTGCATGTCCGCAATGCTGTTTGTATCAGTGACAGCCACCGCGTTCCTGAAACTGTCTGGCAGAACCAGTTCCGGTGTTCTTATATCCTTTGTAACCTTACAGCTATATAGCACAAACAGTGCAAAGCCGTAGGTTAATAAATTCTTTATCATTTTAATGCGTATTATATTTTAATTTATGAGCACGTTTTTTAACGTGCGAAAGAGTCTTGGTTGGATACTGGATACTTGATTCTTGATAATTTCTTGATACTATATACTAGATGCTGGATTTCGGTTCGGAGAGAATATTTTTTAAGTATCCAGTATCCAGCATCCAGTATCCAGTTCAAGTATCCAGCATCTATCTCACGGCACCAACTCCATTTGCGAAATTTCTTTAAAACCCTGCAACGGCTTATTCTGAACAAAAACGATTGGCTTGCCGGATATTTTTTCCTGCAGGTATTGGAAAATAATGAACAGCACGGGTATGATGAAAAGTCCCAGCACAACCCCAGCGATCATACCGCCTGCTGCGGCAATACTGATCGAATGGTTGCCTTGCGCTGACGGGCCGGAGGCATTCATCATAGGTATCATACCAACGATAAAGGCCAGTGAAGTCATGATAATGGGGCGCAGGCGCAGTTTCGCAGCTTCCAGTGCGGAGGCCAGTAAGGTCTTGCCGGCACGTCTTCTTTGCACCGCAAACTCCACGATCAGGATGGCATTTTTGGCCAGCAACCCGATCAGCATCACCAGCGCTACCTGTACATAGATGTTGTTTTCGATACCTGCTAATCCGATGGCAATAAATACGCCCAGGATACCTGCCGGAATTGACAACACAACCGAAAGTGGTAAGATATAACTTTCATATTGCGCGGATAACAGGAAGTAAACGAACAATAAACAGAGCGCAAATATGACAGCGGATTGTCCGCCGGAAGAAATTTCTTCCTTGGTTAAACCCGTGAACTGGTAAGTGTAACCAGCCGGCAAATTTTGTTTGGCAACTTCTTCCACGGCTTTGATGGCATCACCAGAACTATAACCTGGTTTTGGAATAGCATTGATGCCGATAGAATTGAAAAGGTTATAGCGGGACACGGTTTCAGGGCCGTAGACACGCTTCAGTTTTATCAGCGTGCTGATGGGTACCATTTCACCATCTTTATTTTTTACCGATACGCCATTGATGGCTGAAGGATCTGCCCTTGAAGCAAAATCAGCCTGTACCACTACGCGGTAGTATTTACCAAAGCGATTGAAATCTGATGCCTGCGAGCTACCAAAATATGCCTGCATGGTTTGCAAAATATCTTTGACGCGTACACCTAATTGCTCTGCTTTTTCATTGTCCACTTCCATTTCCACCTGGGGATAATCTGCTTTAAAGGAAGTAAAGGCAAAGGCAATTTCCTTGCGCTTCATCAGGTCGCCGATAAAGCTGTTTGAAACCGTAGCGAACTTGTCCCATTTGCCATTACCACTCTGGTCCTGCAATACAAAATCGAGTCCGTCTACATTACTAAAACCGGGTACGGTAGGGAAGGTAAAGACAAAGAAATTACCGCCTTTGATGGCTGCCAGTTTTTGCCTGGTATCATTCATGATCACATTGATATCCTTGATCTTTCCCCTTTCAGCTGCAGGCTTAAAAGACACGAAAGCCACGGCAGCAGAGGGATTGGAAGACTGTGTCAGGATATTAAAACCTGATAATCCCATGACGGCTCTTTTGCCTTCGATGGTACTCAACACCTTTTCTCCTTCTTTGATCACTTCCGTTGTACGATCCAGCGAAGCGCCGGGAGGCATGGACAAAGCGATTGCAAAAAAGTTGAGGTCTTCGGATGGAATAAAACCAGTTTTTGTTTTTTCTACCATGAATACAGTAGATAAAGTGACTACCACCAGGCCAGCAACAGCTATCCATTTGTAACGAATCAAAAAACGGAGGCTGTTGATATATTTATTCGTGAGTTTGCCAAAGCCTGAGTTAAATCCTGCAAAGAATTTTTCTTTAAAACTCAATTTCTTTACTACGCCGTCTTCATGGTCTGCATGCTTGTCTCTTAAAAATAAAGCACATAAAGCCGGGCTCAGGGTCAAGGCGTTCACCGCAGAAATAACGATGGCAATAGCGAGGGTAAAGGCGAACTGGCGATAAAATACGCCGGTGGACCCTTTCATAAAACCGACCGGTAAAAACACCGCACTCATTACCAAAGTAATAGAAATAATGGCCCCGGTAATTTCACTCATGGCCGCCGTAGTGGCTACTTTGGGCGACATTCGCTTGTGCTCCATTTTTGCATGGACCGCTTCCACCACCACGATGGCATCATCCACTACTATACCGATGGCGAGTACCAAAGCGAACAGCGTAAATAAATTAATGGAGAGGCCGAATATCTGCATGAAAAAGAAGGTACCGATGATAGCGACGGGCACCGCGATGGCCGGAATTAAAGTGGAACGGAAGTCCTGCAGGAAAAGAAATACTACGATAAAAACCAGTATGAATGCTTCTATCAACGTATGCTTTACCTGCGTGATAGATTCATCAAGTGGGATTTTGGTATCGTAAATAGTGGTGTAACTAATTCCCTTTGGAAAATTCTTTTGAACTTTTTTCATCAGTTCGGCAATGGCGATCTGTATCTCACTTGAATTGGAACCTGCCAGTTGAAACGAAGCGATGTTTACGCCCGGTTTTCCGTTGGTATGTGTATAGTTGCCGTAAGTGTAGGCACCGAACTCAACCCTGGCTACATCTTTTAAATGCAGCATCGAGCCGTCGGGATTAGAGCGGATCACGATGTTTTCATAATCCTCCGGCTGACTTAACTTGCCTTTATACTTGATCACATATTCAAATGATTCTTTACTGCTTTCACCAAACTTGCCCGGCGCGGCTTCGAGGTTTTTGTCCTGGATAGCGGCTGTCACTTCCTGTGGCGTTAAACGATAACTGGCCATTTGCGACGGGTTCAGCCACACCCGCATGGAGTAATCTTTGTTACCTCCGAATATCATGGCTTGCCCTACGCCGGGTATCCTTTTGATCTCCGGTATAATGTTTATTTGTGCGTAATTGGCTAAAAATGTCTGGTCGTATGTCTTGTCGTCTTCGGCATATAGGTCCACTACCATCAGCAAGCTGTTTTGTTGCTTGGCAGTTGTAATGCCCGCCTGAACTACTTCTGCAGGCAACTGGCTGGTAGCCTGGGCCACACGGTTTTGTACGTTGACGGCTGCCTGGTCGGCATTGGTGCCAAGTTTAAAATAAACAGTGATCACGAGTGAGCCATCATTGCTGGCGGTAGAGCTCATATAGCTCATATCTTCCACGCCGTTGATTGATTCTTCTAAAGAAGGGGCCACTGAGCGAAGTACTGTTTCCGCATTCGCGCCTGGATAGACTGCCAATACCTGTACTGCGGGCGGTGCGATATCCGGGAACTGTTGCAAGGGTAGCTGTGTTAGCCCAAGCACACCTAATATGACTAATAAAATGGAAATAACGGTGGCTAATACCGGCCGTTCTATGAATTTCTTGAACATAAAAATGTTAGTTGTAGAATAAATTAAATTAATGCTTAAGGGCTGCAAGATTTGCCTTTTCGGGGGTAATAGCGGAGCCTTCCTGTAAATGGTCCATTCCCTTGTAAACTATGCGGTCACCGGGTTTCACGCCATCTTTTACCAGGTAATCCGTACCGGTTTTGCCAACGATGCTGATAGATTGCCTGCTTACTTTATTGCTGTCGGAAACAACGTAAACAAATATCTTGTCCTGCATTTCCATGGTAGATGATTGCGGTACGAGCAAGGCATTGGCATGTTGTAAGCCAAGGCGAATCTTACCCGTATTTCCAGAGCGCAGTAAGCCTTGGGGATTAGGGAAAGTTGCCCTTACGGTAATGGATCCTGTGGTGCGGTCGAACTGGCCGTCAACGATATCGATTTTTCCCTGCTGGGGATGAATACTATTATCGGCAAGTATCAAGGCGACCGGTGGAAGATTCTTGATTTTATCATTGATCGTGTTTCCTTTGTAGAGGTCCTTGAAGCTGATAAAATCTGTTTCGCCCAGGGCAAAATAAACATGCACTTCGTGTACATCTGAAAGCGTGGTAAGCGGGGCCGGATCTGTTCTTGAAACGAGGCTTCCCTGTTTTTTAAAGAGTCTGCCGATATAGCCGCTAACGGGCGCTTTGACAAGAGTATAGCCAAGATTTATTTTGGCTGAAGCCACGGTGGCCTTTGCCTGTTCGGCGTTGGCAACTGCAACTTTATAAGCTGCCTGGGCCATTTTTAACTGGATATCTGCCACCACTTTATTTTGTACCAGCGGTGTCAGTTTATCAATTTCCAGTTGCGCATTAATGATAGCGGCCTGGAAAGCATTCAGACTGGCGGAAGTATTATTCAATTGTTCGCGGTAGGGGCGGTCGTTTATTCTAAACAACGGCTGGCCGGCTGTTACATAAGCGCCTTCGTTTACCAATACCTGGTCGAGGTAGCCTTCTACCTGCGGACGGATCTCTACGTCCGTTGTGCCTTCTACCGAAGCGGGGTATTCAGAAAAAGTAGTTGCAGAAGCAGCACTAATTTCTATAACCGGTAGTGTTTCAGGAGCGGGCGCAGCTGCGTCCGGCTGTTTGGTAGAACATCCTGCTAAAAGTATAATAAATCCGAGGAGGCTGTTTTTAAGTGAGCGTAAATTAGTCATAACGTAATTAAATTGTTGAACAGTGTTAAGTAAATGGTTAAAAAAATTTGATAATTTTGGTAAATGAAAGTGTTTACAGGCGCCAGTTTCGGCGGGTGTTAACCGTTGTTGCATTCATATCGGGGATAAGCTTTGAAATATAATTTCGTACTGCCTGGATAATCGCTTTTAAAACGGGGAATTTATACATTGGTTATTTTTTTTAGGTGCGTAAAATAATTTATCAGTGTTAAGTAAATTTCAAAAAAAATTAGTCTTTTAGGGATCGGATGATGCCTTTGATGGCATCTCTTAAGATTTGTTGGTTGATGTCATCGGTGACGCCTTTTCTGACAATATTGATAGAAATAAGCCCGTGAACGACTGACCAAAAAGTATAATATTTCATACAAAGCGCATCATCTTCGGGATCTTCGATATTCATAACCTGTTGGATCACTTCCCCGATTAATTTTGCCGGCGCCTGTACCTCCGGGTATTCCTGCTTCATTACGCAACAATTCATTTCAACGCCGAACATTAACTGGTATAATTCTTTTTGCGCGAAGGCGAAATTCCAGTAAGCCAGCCACATTGCCTCCAGTTGTTTTTCAGGCAGGCGATGTTCATTTTTAGCGGCCTCAATATCTGCCGAAAGGATTAAATATCCTTTTTTGTTCAGTTCCTGTAAGATGGCTTCTTTATTGGCAAAATACTCATAAATGATTGGAGCAGTATATTCTATAACATCGGCGATCTTGCGCATGCTCAGTGCTTGCCAGCCTTCTTCTTTTACAATTTGAAATGCTGCATCAAGGATATTTATCCTTGTTTCTTCTTTTAACCTGAGTATTCTGTCTTTGCTGGCCATCGTTTCGATTAACCGGTGTAAATAATCTAACACCGTTAAGTAAAGGTAGGATGTTTTTTTATTCCGGCAATATTATTCTTAAAAGAAATTGTTAAACCAAATTTTTTCGGGTTAAAAATGCCTTGTAAATGTTTTTAAACTTTGCTGATTTCTACTATGATTCGTCCTTATCTCGTGATTTGCAGGTAGCATTCGAATAAAGTAATAAATAATGTAGAATCAAACCCTCTGTCGCAATCCCCGCCTGAGATTGACGGCATGGCCCCCGCAACATTCATTAGCTTACAGCTAAATTGCATTATTGTAAATAATCAAAAACACAAAATGAAAAAATTAAATATCTATTACTGGATCGTTACAGGAATTTTTGCGGCCTTCATGTTATTTTCTGCCATTCCGGATATCTTATTGCAACCTGAAGCCGTAACAATGATTGGCGGTTTGGGTTATCCCAGGTATTTTATCATTTTTATCGGCATTGCCAAGTTGCTAGGATCCATTACTATCCTCATTCCTGGCTTTAGAAAGATCAAGGAATGGGCTTATGCCGGATTATTCTTTGATCTTTTCGGCGCTGCTTATTCGGTATTAGCGACAGGTGGATTTCAGCCGGGTATTCTTTTTATGGTATTGCCCTTCAGTTTCTTATTTCTTTCCTATTACTTGTGGCACAGAAAGATTGGCGACTATAAAAGCTTGTGAAAAAAATAGGCGTTGTTGCAGATAAAAGTTATGATTGAAAAAAACAAACCCCATGCGTAAGCATAGGGTTGTAAATAGATCGCCCTGTTCCATTCAGCCCCGTTATGGGAACCAGGTCAGAAGAATTACTGCACAACATAATTCCTTTTCAGAATCAATCCTGCCAGTATAGTCAAATAATTATGCCATTTTTTTATAGGGTGTTTTTCAATAGACTGGGGATTTTTTTTTACAGAATAAAAGGATTGGGCAGAATAACTCGCTGTTTCTATATTTATTAGTTATTGCTCAATCTACCGGACTTGCTGAAAAAGTGATATAAAAAATATTTACAGGCTTGAAAAGCAATTTTGTTATGGCCAGGTATTTGTTGCTGCTTGAGTCGGCGGCCTATTGCCAGCGGTCTAAATCAAATTTTGCATTTTTTATTGGGGTTAAAACCAGGTATATGAAAAAGATAATCATGGTCATGATAATTTTTGTGGCCGGCAAAAATATCAATGCCGAATCAACCAGTTATCCTAAAATATCCTTACTGGATACCTTGCCTGCACGTGATACGACTATGAAGGATTATGTGTCAGTTCAGGGCGGGCAGGTAATATTGGTTCAAAATAATAAGGCAGGCAGGATGACGAAAGATTTAACAATGAAAAACGGTACTGTGGTCAAAACCGACGGTTCGGTTAAAACAAATGATGGGCATACCTTTCAGCTAAAAGAAGGCGACCGGATCTATATGAACGGCAGGATCGAAGGACCAGAAAAATCACCTATTAACTGAGCAGGTGGATGTAGGTATAAATAAGTATTAACTTATTTCATGGCAGTTTTTATAAGCTTAAAGTCTTCTGTTGATATTTCTCTGAATCCTCCGATCAAATAAAATCCCCAGCTTTTTTTATTTTTTATAAAGCTAAGATCGTTGATAAGTGGCCTGATGTCTGCCTCCCGGCACTTCAGGTATTTTACATCTCTTCGATATGGTTTAAAGTTACTATCATTGTTTGGCTTATAGGGTTCCTCATCCTTTATACGGCCGATGGCGGTAAATTTTTGCAGTACTTCACCCTTGTCAATTTTATCCCGTGATGAGTAACAGGCAATCCAATCTCCTTTAGCCGGTTTGCTCATCAGGTCCTTTCTGCCATGGCCCGCCTGGGCAAAACCTGCCGCCACGCCTTTTGATACATGGTCCCTTGTAGCACAGATAAGAAAGTATTTTGTCATAGTTGGAATGCTTTTCCGATGTTATCAGCCAGGTGTTTTATGTAGCAATGACCTGACAAGGCAAATTACTTAGATTGTTTTGTCTATTTTACATCGGGTAATTTATTAAAATAAGTATATGACCAAACCAATAGACAGCGCTTCGGCACCACACTATATTTGGGGAAATAATTGCGATAGCTGGGTGTTAGCTGATAATGCTCAACTGTCAATTAAGCAGGAAAGCATGCCAGGCGGCACAAAGGAAAAACTTCACTTTCACAATTCTGCCCAACAATTCTTTTATATACTAAAAGGCACCGCCACTTTCTACATAGATGATGACCCACAATTGATCATGGAAAAACAGGGCCTCCTGGTAGCGCCGGCAACCAGACATTATATTGCGAACGAGACCAATGCTCCGGTTGAGTTCCTAGTGATATCGCAGCCATCAACGAATAATGACAGAAATATCGTCAGAGAATCCAGTTAATTAATGCGATTGATATGCCTTGTGTAATTTGTGACAGACGGGAGAAAAAGGTCTGTCATGACTTTAATCTTTGTATTTTCTGATATGGCAATAGCAATCGATCGCTAAAGAATTATTTTAATTTCTTTAAATAATTCATCACAGCGCTCCTGGAAGGGCCTTTTGCTTTTATAACTTCCACAACCTGCGCATGTTTTAAACGAGGAAATTGCTGATGAACATACTCCACTTCAGATGGGTCGTTCATGTCAATTTTGACGCTGTCTCTTTTGTCGGTTACTTTTTTGTTATCGCTCATAACTATTTTTTTGATTTATAAAAGTAAAAAAATATAAAAATTATACCCGATTATTTTTTCCCCGCAGCAGTTTGGTATGTCTTTGGCATTTTATTTAAAAAAATATATGTTGAGAAAATTGATTATTGTAATCACAGCAATCGGAGGCATCGCTTATTTTTTGAAAAAAAATAAACATTCGTCTACAAAATCCAGGTTAAAAAAGCTTCATGGGCAATACGAGGTTTGAGTATAATTGAGCTGTTGGCATCTAATGAAACTTACGCCAGCACTAATTATAATTATTCCTTTGCTATGCATTATCTTGTTCACCTGGCAAGATCACTGGTTGCGAAATACTGTTTCAGTATAGCCCATTTATAGCTTCAATGGTTCAGCTGTTTAGGCCGCAACTATTGTAG
Organism: Ferruginibacter sp.; assembly: GCA_039916545.1. GTDB lineage: Bacteria > Bacteroidota > Bacteroidia > Chitinophagales > Chitinophagaceae > Ferruginibacter. Next base: position 12,888 of record JBDSLD010000331.1, on the reverse strand, counting down.
CTAAAATGATTTCCCTTTTTCGACCAATTGAGATGTGTGCAAAAAGTTTCTCAATATGTTTCTTCCGTACCCAGCTTACATACGGCAGCCCATATTTAATCAGCATAAAATAATTTGCACCTGCAAAGCCATTCAGCCTAAGATTTTTTTTAGAACACCGTCTTCAATCTTTATCTGCCAATCCAAAAGGGAATTTTCGGAAAAGAAATACACGATCGGATAGTATTCCATCTGCAAAATAAATAAATGTAAAATATCACTGGATTGAATAACGAAGGAACTGTATGATCACTCATTTTCTAATGCAGTCGCAGGATTTGTATATTTTAAAATTTCCATTAAGGAGCTACTTCTACTGTTCATTATCATCCCCATTTTTTATACTGTTGAGCCTGCACCCAACCAATATATGCTGATTTTTTACCACACATAACCAGTTATGAATGAACATATTTGTGGCACATTTTTTTAAATACCTGGTTAGTAAATACTATTGATAATTTATAAACAAAAAAATATGAGTACACAAAATAAGTATGCACTTGTTACGGGAGGTACGAGCGGCATAGGCTACGAGCTTGCAACGTTGCTGGCAAATGACGGGTATAATTTGGTAATTATAGCGCGTGGACAAGAGGCCCTGGATACTACAGCAAAAGAAATAAAATCTGCTGCCGCGGTAGAAGTTGTGACCTTATCTAAGGACCTGTTTGAATCAGAAGCGCCATTTGAAATCTACGATGATTTAAAAGCGAAAAACATCCAGGTTGACATTCTTGTAAATGATGCCGGCCAGGGGCAATACGGGGAATTTGTAAATACCGATATCAGGAAGGAAATGGATATTATCCAGTTAAATATTACCAGCCTGGTCGTACTTACAAAATTGTTTTTAAAAGATATGGTAGACAGGAAATCAGGGAGGATACTAAATGTTGCTTCTGTGGCAAGTAAAATACCAGGCCCACTTCAATCTGTTTACCATGGGACCAAGGCTTTTGTACACTCATTTACGGAAGCCATCCGCAACGAGGTAAAAGATAGCGGGGTTGTTATTACTTCATTACTGCCGGGCGCTACGGCCACAGACTTTTTTAACAAGGCAAATATGCTGGAAGCGAAAAATATAAAGGATGGAAAATTGGCAGATCCGGCTGATGTGGCGAAGGACGGTTACAAAGCGTTAATGGATGACGATGATATGGTGGTCTCCGGTTTTGCCAATAAAGTACAGGTGGCAATGAGCAATCTTACGCCCGATGCAATTGTTGCGGAACAGGTACATAAACAACAGGCGCCGAAACAAACAAGTGAACAATAAATAAAAAAATAACAACGATAAATTATGAAAGCAGCAGTAATTCACGGACCAGGAAAAATAACCTGTGACACGGTTGACGATCCCAAAATAAAAGAACAACGGGATGTTATCCTGAAAGTAACGGCAACGGCTATATGCGGTTCTGACCTGCATATTTATTCAGGCGGCATACCCCAGCCGAGGCCAATGGTATTGGGCCACGAATTTATGGGAATAGTAGAAGAAGTTGGTAGCCAGGTAAAAAACCTGCAGCGTGGCGATCGGGTGGTTGTGCCTTTCCCGATCGCTTGTGGTACCTGTTTTTTTTGCAACCACGAGCTTCCCGGGCACTGTGAGAATAGCAACCCGGAACATTACGGGCCGGAAGGCGGACTACTTACACAAAAGGGTGGCGCATTGTTTGGCTATACCGATCTGTACGGTGGCTATGACGGCGGACAGGCCGAATATGTAAGGGTGCCATACGCCGATTTTGGGCCAAGGAAAGTACCCGATAACCTGACTGATGAACAGGTATTATTTTTAACAGACATTTTTCCAACCGGCTATACGGGTATCGACTGGGGAGAATTGAAGGGCGGCGAAACTGTAGCAATATTTGGTTCCGGTCCGGTGGGTATCATGGCCGCCAAAAGCGCCTGGCTGAAGAATGCTGGCAGAGTAGTGATCGTCGATACTTTACAATACAGGCTGGACAAAGCAAAACAGGCAGCCGGCTGCGATACGATTTTGTGGGAGAATGACGCAAAAGATGTAGTGGAGCAAATACGTGCAATCACACAGGGGCGAGGTGCAGATCTGTGCGTTGACGCGGTAGGTTTTGAGCCGGACCGGAGTTTGCTTGACAAAGCAAAATCAGTGATCAACCTGGAGAAAGGTTCGGTAAAAGTATTGGAAGCATGTATGAGCGCCGTAAGACGTGGAGGTACTGTTTCGGTTTTAGGCGTTTATCCCACCACTTATGATAATTTCCCTATCGGACAATTTTTCGACAAAGGAATAATTATGAAAGGTGGACAGGCACCAGCGCAAAAGCATATCGATAAGCTATTGGAATATGTCGTAAAAGGACAGGTTAAGCTGGACGACATCATTACTCATCGCCTGCCGTTGTCCTCAGTTTCGCATGCTTACGATATCTTCAAAAATAAAGAAGATGGTTGTGTGAAGGTCGTGTTGGATCCGTGGAGTTAAAATTTTTTATAGACAACAGTATAATTAAAATGGCCGGGATATTCCCGGTTGTTTTATTTTAAAGAGCCTCGTATCAATTGGAGCTGATAACATTTTGAAAGATTGTTTTAAAAATGTAGCCGCAAAAATAAACCCCACGCGTGAGCGTGGGGTTATTTAGATTCCTGTTTCCTTACGCCCCGAATTACCGGGGATCAAGTTGTGAGGGTTTCTTTCTCAGATTTCTCTTTATAATCTCCCCTGAACAGTAATCATATATATATTAACCTAACAAAACCATGCCAACTTTACTGATTTATTTTATAAAATTTTGATGTGTAAATTTCTCACATGTAGAAATTATCGTGAATTTTTTTACACAACACAATGCGGTTTATACAGACAGAACCTGGGCAATTTGACTTCCTGCTTTCCGGAACGTCCTCCGCAATATTATCACCGCTGGCATATTAATTGTCAACAATAGTTAACAACTTTAACCAGTGTTTTATCCAGCTATGCAAAAAGCAAATCCCAAAAAAAAGTTACGCAAATCCCAGCACCAGGCTCGGCCCGGACTCGAATACAAGATGCAACCTCAGCCAGTTACCGATAATCCGGGAGAAGCGGGTACAGGTAAACTGTCAGGCAAGGTAGCAGTAATTACAGGAGGCGACAGCGGTATAGGAAAAGCAGTAGCGTTATTATTTGCAAAAGAAGGAGCAGATATCGCGATCGTTTATTTGAATGAACATAAAGATGCCTTGGATACTCAAAAAATAATAACCGAAACCTACAAAAAAAATTGCGTCCTCATAGCTGGCGATCTGTGTAAAGAAAAGTTTTGTGAATCGGCCATTACTAAAACGATCAAAAAATTTGGAAAAATTGATATCCTGGTCAATAACGCTGCGATCCATTATGAAAGTAAAGACATTGGATCTATTTCGACTGAACAGTTAATCAAAACTTTTACCACCAACGTGTTCTCCATGTTTTGGATCACGAAAAATGCACTGCCGCATATGAAAAGCGGTAGCAGTATCATCAATACAACTTCTGTGACTGCTTATCGCGGCAGCCCGGCGTTGATGGATTACGCAGCCACAAAAGGAGCGATCGTTTCTTTCACCAGGAGCCTTGCAACTAACCTCGTTGAAAAGGGTATCAGGGTAAATGCAGTGGCCCCGGGGCCGATATGGACGCCATTGATCGCCTCCAGTTTTAAGGCCAAAAAAGTAGCCGAACATGGCAGTGATGCGCCAATGAAAAGAGCTGGTGAACCGGTGGAAGTCGCGCCATCCTATTTATTCCTGGCAAGCGAAGATGCTTCTTACATAACCGGGCAGGTATTACATCCCAACGGCGGCGAGATCGTAAATGGATAATACCAGCAGATTAATTACTGAAATATAATCTATCATGGCACAAGCGATCCGCATGTCCCAAACAGGATCGCCAATCAATATTTTATCCATCCTCAGTGTCGGTCTAACCGCACTGGTTTTACAAACCTGTGATATTTTTGAATAAGCCGAAACTATCGGATATTTTACCTGGAAATTATTGAAATTAATCTTCTGCTGACACGTTATATTTATCCATTATAAAAAAATGTAAAATTTAACCTGCATATTTTAGCCAATGCACAGCTTCTTATCATTTTCTCTTTACTTTTACGGTAACTAAGAAAAACCTTTATCAGAATTTTTTGATATACCTAAAAATTATCCAATGGCCAATAATAAACCGAAGGACCATGGTTCTTTTAATGGAAGTACACCAGGCGGGTTGACTGAAAATTCAGTGCTAACCGGTAATCTCAAAGCTACCTCGCGTAAAAAGAAAATTCCACCGTTCATCAATCAGCAAACGACTCACCAGTCTTATAATGACGAGCTCAATACCAGGGACCTCCTGCAGGTACTGACCGACGTTAAGAATGGCAACTTTAGTGTCCGCATGCCCATCGACCAGGTCGGACTTAGCGGTAAGATCTGTGATACGTTGAACGAGATTATTTCCCTCAACGAAAAAATGATGCTTGAGTTTACCAGGGCAGGTAACACCATTGGTAAACAGGGCAAGCTTACGCAACGTATCGAGGTACCAAGCGCTAAAGGATCGTGGAGCACAGGCGTTGATTCACTTAACACGCTGATTTCCGATCTGGTACATCCAACCATCGAAATTGCGCATGTTATCAGTTCGGTTGCAAAAGGTAACCTGTCACAGGAAATGCCCCTTGAGATCGGTGGACATACGCTACAGGGTGAATTCTCCAGGATCGCCAAAGAAGTAAATGACATGGTGAAACAGTTGAACCTGTTTTCCATGGAGGTAACACGTGTGGCCCGTGAAGTAGGTTCGGAAGGAAAACTCGGCGGACAGGCGAAAGTAAAAGGAGTGGGCGGCGTGTGGAAGGACCTCACAGATTCGGTAAACCAAATGGGTAGTAACCTTACGGCACAGGTTAGAAATATTGCCGAGGTAACAACGGCTGTGGCAAAAGGCGACTTGTCGAAAAAAATAACGGTGGATGTAAAAGGAGAGATCCTTGAATTGAAAAATACCATCAATACAATGGTGGACCAGTTGAATTCCTTCTCCTCTGAAGTGACGCGCGTGGCGCTGGAAGTTGGTACGGAAGGAAAATTGGGAGGCCAGGCGCAGGTAAAAGGCGTTGCAGGTACCTGGAAAGATCTAACCGATTCTGTGAACCAGATGGCCAGTAACCTCACCGGCCAGGTTAGAAATATCGCGGAGGTAACTACAGCATTTGCAAAAGGTGACCTGTCGCGCCAGATCACAGTGGATGTAAAAGGAGAAATACTCGAATTAAAAAATACCATCAACACACTGGTGGATCAGCTCAATTCATTTTCAGGGGAAGTAACGCGTGTGGCCCGTGAAGTAGGTTCTGAAGGAAAGCTCGGCGGCCAGGCAAAAGTAAAAGGAGTGGGTGGTGTGTGGAAGGACCTTACGGATAGCGTAAACCAGATGGCGAGTAACCTTACCGGCCAGGTGCGAAATATCGCCGAGGTTACAACGGCCGTGGCAAAGGGTGATTTGTCCAGGAAGATCACCGTGGATGTGAAGGGCGAAATATTGGAATTAAAGAATACCATCAATACCATGGTGGATCAGTTGAACTCCTTTTCCTCCGAGGTAACGCGTGTTGCCCTGGAAGTTGGTACGGAAGAAAAACTGGGCGGCCAGGCGCAGGTAAAAGGCGTCGCCGGAACGTGGAAAGACCTTACTGATAGCGTGAACGGGATGGCCAGTAGCTTAACCGGGCAGGTGCGTAATATCGCGGAAGTAACGACGGCTGTGGCGAAGGGTGACTTGTCAAGAAAAATTACTGTTGACGTAAAAGGGGAAATTTTAGAGTTAAAAAATACCATCAATACGATGGTGGACCAGTTAAATTCATTCGGTTCTGAAGTAACGCGTGTGGCAAGAGAAGTTGGCTCTGAAGGCAGGCTGGGCGGCCAGGCCGATGTACCTGGCGTAGGTGGAACCTGGAAAGATCTGACAGATTCTGTAAATATCATGGCGGGTAACCTTACCTCCCAGGTAAGGAATATTGCCGAAGTAACGACGGCTGTGGCCACCGGTGATTTGTCAAGAAAAATTGATGTGGATGTAAAAGGCGAGATACTTGAATTAAAAAATACCATCAACACGATGGTGGACCAGTTGAGGGGATTTGCCTCAGAAGTAACCCGTGTGGCAAGGGAAGTGGGTTCGGAAGGAAAACTCGGTGGACAGGCAACGGTTGAAGGCGTCGGCGGGGTTTGGAAGGATCTGACCGATTCGGTGAATGGGATGGCGAGTAACCTTACCGGCCAGGTTCGCAATATCGCGGAAGTAACGACGGCCGTGGCAAAAGGTGACTTATCAAGAAAGATCACCGTGGATGTGAAAGGAGAAATATTGGAATTAAAAAATACCATCAATACGATGGTTGACCAGTTGAATTCATTTGGTTCAGAAGTAACACGTGTGGCGAGAGAAGTAGGATCGGAAGGTAAATTGGGTGGCCAGGCGGATGTGCCTGGTGTAGCGGGAACATGGAAAGATCTTACCGATTCTGTAAATAAAATGGCGAGTAACCTAACCTCGCAGGTGAGGAATATTGCGGAGGTAACGACGGCGGTGGCAAATGGTGACTTATCAAGAAAGATCGGTGTGGATGTAAAAGGAGAGATACTTGAATTAAAGAATACGATCAATACAATGGTTGATCAGTTGAGGGGTTTTGCCTCTGAAGTAACCCGTGTGGCACGTGAAGTAGGAACTGAAGGTAAGCTTGGTGGCCAGGCGAATGTGCCTGGTGTAGCGGGAACCTGGAAAGATCTTACGGATAGCGTTAACCAGATGGCGGGTAACCTCACGGCCCAGGTAAGAAATATTGCAGAAGTGGCGATCGCGGTGGCAAATGGCGATATGTCTAAAAAAATCACCGTGGATGTGCGCGGGGAGATATTACAATTGAAAGAAACACTGAACACGATGGTGGATCAGCTGAGGGCGTTTGCATCTGAAGTAACCCGTGTGGCACGTGAGGTTGGAACAGATGGAAAACTGGGCGGACAGGCCTTTGTGCCCGGTGTAGCGGGTACCTGGAAGGATCTTACCGATTCTGTAAACCAGATGACGGGTAACCTGACGGCGCAGGTAAGAAATATTGCCGAGGTAACGAAAGCCGTAGCAAGCGGCGACTTGTCAAAAACTGTGGCGATCGATGTAAAAGGGGAGATCCTCGATCTCAAAAATACCATCAATACGATGGTGGAACAATTGAATTCATTTGCATTTGAAGTAACCCGTGTGGCTCGTGAAGTAGGCACAGAAGGCAAGCTCGGCGGCCAGGCGGAAGTAAAAGGCGTTGGTGGTACCTGGAAAGATCTGACCGATAGTGTGAACATGATGGCATCGAACCTTACCGACCAGGTGCGCGGTATCGCCAAAGTAGTAACATCAGTTGCCACCGGTAACCTGAAACAAAAACTGGCCATCGTTTCCAGGGGTGAGGTGGCCCAGCTGATCGATACCATCAACGAAATGATCGATACGCTGGCCCTGTTTGCGGACCAGGTAACGACGGTGGCAAGAGAGGTAGGGGTTGACGGAAGATTAGGCGGCCAGGCCTTGGTTCCGGGCGCATCCGGCATCTGGAAAAATCTGACGGAAAATGTGAACCAGCTGGCGCAAAACCTTACCACGCAGGTACGGTCCATCTCTGAAGTGGCCTCCGCGGTTACAAAAGGTGATCTTACCCGTACCATCAGGGTGGAAGCAAAGGGTGAAGTGGAGGCATTAAAGGATACCATTAACCAGATGATCGCTAACCTCAAAGAGACCACGTTGCGCAACCAGGAACAGGACTGGCTGAAATCAAATCTTGCCAAGTTTACCCAGATGTTACAAGGTCAAAAAGACCTGAAGACAGTGACCCAACGCATACTTTCTGAACTGGCGCAGGTGGTTACCGCTCACTATGGCGCATTTTACATATTGAAACAAAACGAAGAAACACAGGTTGTAAAACTAAGCCTGTTCTCAGCATACGGTTATAAGTCGGAAAAAAATATCCCAACGGAATTTGCTATCGGTGAAGGCCTGGTCGGCCAGGTGGCGTTTGAAAAGGAAAGGATCATTCTCTCGAATGTGCCGAGCAATTATATTAAGATAAGTTCCAGTCTTGGCAGGGCAAAACCGACCAACCTTATCATCCTGCCGGTATTGTTTGAAAACAAAGTAAAAGCCGTTATCGAACTCGCTTCGCTGGATACATTCAGTGAAACGCACATCGATTTTCTTGAACAGCTTACTGAAAGTATTGGTATCGTGATCAACACGATCGAGGCCAATTCCCGTACGGAAGAGTTGCTCGCGCAATCGCAGTCACTGGCAGGAGAATTAAAGATCCAGCAGGAAGAATTAAGTCGTACCAATGATGAACTGCAGGATAAGGCTTTGTTGTTGGTCAAGCAAAAAAATGAGGTGGAAGACAAGAACAGGGAGGTGGAAGAAGCCAGGAAATCACTGGAAGAAAAAGCGGAACAGCTTACGCTTACTTCCAAATACAAATCAGAGTTTTTGGCAAATATGTCGCATGAGTTAAGGACGCCGTTAAATAGCCTGTTGATCCTTGCGCAGCAATTGTATGAGAATGCGGAAGGTAACCTGAATGATAAACAGATCCGCTATGCGAAAACGATCCACTCCTGCGGCGATGACCTTATCCAGCTGATCAATGACATCCTTGATCTTTCAAAGATCGAATCAGGTTTTATCACCGCCAATATATCTACGGTACGCTTTGCAGAAATAGCCTCATTCGTTGAAACTACTTTCAAACCCATCTCCGAAGCAAGGCATTTGCATTTTACCATTGAAACAGATGCGGAGCTTCCGACTTCAATGGAAACAGATGTACAGCGGCTCAACCAGGTACTTAAAAATCTGCTGTCCAACTCCTTTAAGTTCACTGAAAAAGGCGAGGTAAAGCTAAACATATTCGAAGCACGAAAAAACTGGAAAATCGGTAACCCGAATTTAGACAATGCAAAAAGAGTAGTGGCATTTGCGATCAGCGATACAGGTATCGGTATCCCGCAGGAAAAACAAAATATTATATTTGAAGCGTTTCAGCAAGCAGAAGGATCCACCAGTAGAAAATACGGTGGAACAGGGCTGGGCTTATCCATCAGCCGTGGCCTCGCCGAATTGTTGGGCGGTACCATAGAGCTGGAAAGTAACCCTTCACAGGGAAGTACATTCACCTTATTCCTGCCTGTAGTGGACAGCATTTCATCTGTTGTTGCAAAAGCCGTGGAAAGTGGTGGTGCATATACGCAATATGAAATCGGCCCTGACTCAACAGAGATCGACAGCCTGTTACATTCGATACGTGTAACCAATGAAGGCGGCGATTCCAAGAGCCTCGGTGTTGTAAATGAAATGATCAACGAAACCGGAGATGACCGCACGAACATACAAGCCAATGATAAAGTAGTGCTGGTCGTGGAAGATGACCTGCGTTTTGGAAAGATCATCATTGATAAAGCGCATGAAAATAATTTAAAAGGGATCATCGCGACAAGCTATATCGAAGTATTTGATTTTATAAACAGGTTCAGCCCGGTAGCCATTACGCTGGATGTAAAGTTGCCCGATACCAGCGGTTGGAAAGTGCTTGATCTTTTAAGAAATGACCTTAATTACAGGCATATCCCGATCCACCTGATCTCGGGTGAAGAAAACAGGAGCCTCGCATTAAAACGGGGTGCCAGAAGTTTTCTCTTAAAGCCGGTTGATTATGAATCGCTGAATGAATTGTTTGAAGATATCATTTCATTCAGCACAAAAGATGTCAGGAAAATATTGCTGGTGGAAGACAATGAACTGGAATCTTCACAGATAGCAAAAATGTTTGAAAGTGAAACCATGAAAGTTGACATTGCAGCCACGGGCAAAGACGCGATCGCGTGCCTGGGTAACAACGATTACGACTGTATCATACTCGATTACACCTTACCGGATATCAATGGTACCGACCTGGTTAGCCAGGTGGCGGAGGCCAAGCACCGGTTAACTCCTGTGATCGTATATTCTGCAAAGGATTTTAATAAAAATGAGTTGGGATTCCTGAACCGCAATTCAAATACCGTTTTACTAAAAGGCGTGAATTCACTGGAACACCTGTTAGAGGAAACTATATTGCACCTTCATGTAAATCACAACGAACTACCCCAGGATAAGCGGAAGCTGATCGAAAATATCCGCATCAAAGAAGATATTTTAACGGGCAAGAATATACTTGTGGTAGATGATGACGTACGTAACCTGTTTGCCCTTACCACCGTATTTGAACGTTACAATATCAACGTGGTGACAGCTGAAAGCGGCAAAGAAGCGATACAGATCATCAATGATGAGAAAATAAAAACGGATATGGTATTGATGGACATTATGATGCCTGAAATGGACGGATATGAAACAACGCAAAAGATAAGGCGGGAGCATAAGAACAGTACATTACCGATCATCGCTGTTACCGCAAAAGCAATGAAAGGCGACCGGCAGAAATGTATTGAGGCCGGGGCATCAGATTATATTACCAAGCCGTTAAAAATAGACCAGTTATTATCACTGATGCGTGTTTGGTTTTATAAATAGACCGGTGTATTTACATATTTATTTTACTTATACTCCATTTCTTTTCCTGATAAAAAAGAAATGAAAAAATGACCAGGCTTAATGACTGGGTCAGGAAGCAGAGGTTGCGAATAAAAAGTCGGAAAATTTCCAGCCCTTTTTATCCGTAACCGTTACCTACCTCACCTGGCAACTTTGTAATCAATTAAAAGGCTTTATCATAATTATTTTTATTCATAATTAAAAAGTAGAAATGCTTCAAAAAATTCTTTTGGTAGATGACAGGGAAGATAACCTGTTCTCCATGGAAACGATACTGGAAGCCGATGGGTACCAATTTGTCACAGCCAATTCCGGCCGGCAGGCTTTGAAAATACTGTTGACAGAATTTGATTTTGCGCTTATTTTAATGGACGTAAAAATGCCCAACCTGAATGGTTTTGAAACAGCCGCACTGATCTACGAAAGGGAGAAATTAAAACACATACCGATCATTTTTATTACCGCAAATACATACGGGGAAGAAAATATTTTTAAAGGTTATCGTACCGGGGCGGTAGATTATATTTATAAACCCATCAACCCCGAGATGCTAAGGGCAAAAGTCGGCGTGTTTGTGGACCTGTATAAAAAGAACCAGCAATTGCAGATGCAGGAACGAAAGTTGATAGCGATCAACAAGAGCCTGCAAAACGAGATCAATGACCGCAAAGCTTCTGAAGAAAAAATTATCGAGCTTAATAAACAATTATTAAGTACGATAGATGGACTGGAGAAAGCCAATAAAGAGCTCGACCGCTTTGCTTTCATGGCGTCTCATGACCTGCAGGAACCCCTGAGAAAAATATTGACTTTTAGCGACCGGCTGTATGTCAAGCATAAGGATCACCTTGACAGTGACGGGATGATGAATATCAATCGCATTCAAAAGGCCGCAGTCAGGATGCAGGACCTGATCAAAGATATCCTTACTTTCTCAAAGCTGTCTGCTCAAAAAGATTCCTTCGTAAAATCTGATCTGAATTTATTGGTGCACGAGGTATTGGAGGACCTGCAGCTGAGTGTACTTGAAAAAAAGGCAGTTGTTGAAATTGGGTCACTGCCTACCTTATCTATCAATCCCGGACTTATTAAACCGCTCTTTTCCAATCTGATCTCCAATGCCCTTAAATACTCGAGGAAGAACGAACCGCCTTTAATAAAAATATATCCCGGAAATAATAACCCTGATAATGAGTACCCTGCTTCACCTTCCGCTGTAAACTATTGCCGGATCTACATTGAGGACAACGGCATAGGTTTCGATCAGCAATATGCAGAACAAATATTTGAAATGTTCCAGCGCCTTCACTCCACATCCGAATATGAGGGGACTGGCATAGGCCTTGCGCTTTGCAAAAGGATAGTGGAGAAGCACAAAGGATTTATATCTGCCCTGAGCATTGTTAATGAAGGATCTACATTTATCGTGTCGTTACCCACGCAGTAAATCCGGGAAAGATAAATAGCGGGCTCGTCGCGTTTCCCGGGTAAAAGTGCTGAAAAAATTTTCAGGGTGTGGGATAAGGTGGAAATGCTGAGCAGGCTGCTTCACTGGCCGACTTAATATTTTTTATTTAGCCAAATATAAACCAGGGGTTTTCCAGTTACAGTGAAGACACGGTCTGTATATGTGTTTCGGGTAAAAATATTTCCCCGGAGTTTACATATAGACACTTGTCTACAAGGTAATAGTCGCTTCACCTACATTTAATGTTTGGGATTAGTTTAACCTTTATTGCAAAATATTTACATGCAGGACCAGGTATCCAATAAAAATGAATGTTCCCCATCTCACAAATCAATCGGTGTTTAGTTTTTCAATGATTCAAGGCATGTATATCTTAAAATGTAAGTCCCGCAATTTCGTAAGAAATCTGCGGTTGTCTTTGTATGTTATTTTACAGGCCTGCTGTTTTGTTGCATACCCGCAAAATCACCACATACAATTTGACCATATCGGAACCGATGATGGCCTTTCCCAAAGCAATGTACTTTCCATAATCCGCGATCACCATGGTTTTATGTGGTTTGGTACCAGGGATGGCCTGAATAAATATGACGGGTATAAAATCACCATTTATAAAAATGATGTACTTGATCAAAACAGTATTTCCAATAATTATATCACGGGGCTGATCGAGCGGGCGAATGGCGATTTGTGGATATCAACCCTCGGCGGAGGTATA
>JBDSLD010000330.1:0-9544 GCA_039916545.1 Ferruginibacter sp. | reverse complement strand
GTAATTTACTGCCTCGGTTATCCATACTCTTCCCTTACTATCAATATCCATATTTGTTGGATTATAGAACATAGGTGACTCTGCCCATAAAGTCGCCTGCAGGTCGTCAGGAAGATATAAATCGAGGCTTTTGGAGACCTTTCTTTCTTGCGCGGGGTTACCAGGTCCCGGTTTTGATGATTCATCACAGCCAGTAAAAATGATCATTATTGAAACAGAAAAGTAAAGGATATTTTTTTTCATATAGCGATTCATTGATTTTAAAGCGATCTAAAAAATAAGTTAGTTTGGTTATAAGTGCCAGGAAAAAATTGCAGGCGGTTATTGCAATATTTGTTTGCCATTCAGCATTTCATATGTTATAAATATCGGTATACCAATTGATAATTTGAGAAGAAAATAGTCGTAAAGCCAAAATATTATTCTTTGCACTGCCTAATTATTTCTATATTGGACGGGTAAACATATGCGCCATTTTTCTTTTGAAACAACTTGATTTTTTAATTGTAAAATTGCGAAACCCAAATCAATAAAAATTAAACAGCAGGCAATGAACCGTAAGAACAAGGCAATAAAATTTCTAACAGTTTTTTTAACGATCGCAGTGATCTCGTGTGGTCAATCTGGTGTAAAGCACGAGGCTGGAGAAACCACAAAAAAACCGAACCCAAACTGGAAGACATTTACCAAGGATAATTATTCTGTTCAATATCCGCCCACATGGGAACTGAATGAAACGGGCGCGATGGGTGCAAGTTTTTTTGTATTCTCAAAGCCGGAATCTAAAGATGACCTGTTTAAAGAAAATGTAAATCTTCTGATCCAGGACCTGGGCGGGCAGAATATTGATCTTGACAAGTATGTTGAAATTTCTGAGTCGCAAATAAAGACCATGATCACAAATGGTTCGCTGGTTGAAAGCAAGCGCGAAAAAGCCGATTCAAGGGAATATCAAAAAATGATCTATACCGGCGACCAGGGAACTTATCACCTGTGGTTTGAACAATATTATTGGATACTTAAGGGCAAGGCTTATGTGCTGACGCTTACCTGTGAAAAAAATACAGTCGCTCAATTTAAAGTGACAGGGGAGGCAATTTTAAATTCGTTCTTTTTTAAATAGGGTTATGTAATAAGCTGATTAGCTAATGTGCTAATCAGCTAATTTTTTATAATCAAGAAGCATTACCGTTTAGTAAATTTTATTAGAATATAGGCTAATTAGCTAATTAATTACAAAGATTGTTTCCATCGAATGCACCTCATTACCTCATTGGCTAATTAGCTAATTAACTTCACCTCCCAATAATATTCATCACCCTCTCTTTATAAATACTCCCAATGGGTATTGTTAATTTTTGTATTTCAATAATATTGCCATAAACACTGCGGATATGGGCTACTGCTATGATGTATGATTTGTGCACCCGAATAAATTGATTGGCAGGCAGTATCTTTTCCATATCGCCCATGGTTTGGTGCGTAACTAATTTGGATTCCGTAGTATGGATCTTAAGATAATCCTTCATCCCTTCAATATAAATTATTTCGGAAAACCTGACCTTGAAAAATTTGCTGCTGCTTTTTATAAAAATATGATCCGGAGCCTGGTTATCCTTTTCTTTTACCACCTGGGTAAATAACCTGCCATCGGCAATTTTATTGACCGCCTTTGAAAAACGCTCAAACGAAATAGGTTTTAACAAGTAGTCTATCACGTTGAATTCATAGCTTTCCAACGCATATTCGGGATAGGCGGTTGTAAGCACAACAAGGGGAGGGGCTGATAAAGTGCGTAAGAAATTTAATCCTGTCATTCCGGGCAATTGAATGTCAAGAAAGATCAGGTCGACTTCGTGCGTGTGCAACACTTCTGTTGCTTCAAGGGCATTGTTGCAGGTGGCTACCAATTCAAATTCGCCGAACTGTTGCAGATGGCTTTGAATAACGTGCTGTGCCAGCGCTTCATCCTCAACTATGATACATTTTGTCAAGCAAGCCTGGGTTTAATTATTAATGAAACGGTGAACGCATTATTGCTTAAAATTACATCAAGTGTATGCGAATCCGGGTAAAAAGTTTCCAGGCGCTGCTTGGCATTTTTAATCCTCAAACTGTTTTTTCTCGCGTCTTCCTTTTCTGTCTGGATAATATTGAGCGCATAGGAATCAGGGTATAATAATTCGAGCAAACTCTTGCTGTTGGTGATGCCGGTACCCGTTATTCTTTTTGCCTGGGTCTCCAGGTCAATACTGGTATTGTTGATCACATTTAACACGATCCTATCCGGTTCTACCCTGATGGTAATATAAATAAATGGTTCCGCAAATGAATGATCAAACGCATGTTTAAACCCGTTTTCAATAAACGATATAAATAAAAATGGCTCGATCATTATGCCTTCTGTTTCTCCCTCTATAGAAAACCTGACATCCGCCTTGTACCTTATCTTTTCTATTGCTATATAATTTTGAATAAATTCTATTTCTTTGGTAAGCGGTACCTTTTCATCATTGCATTCGTAAATCAGGTAGCGCATCAGGTCCGCCAGTTTAACCACCACTTCAGGCGTTCTATCAGACTTTTGAAGGCTAAGCGAATAAATACTGTTTAAGGTATTAAAAAGAAAATGAGGGTTTAGTTGCGCCCGCAGGTATTTTAATTGAAATAAAACATTATCTTTTTTAAGAGTAGCGACGAGGTCTTTTTCGTCCAATCCTTTTTTAATAAACGCAATGGCTGTGGCCAGCGACATATAGATCAATGCCCAGATACACTCCCTGGCAATGGTACCGTAACTAAAGAAAAAATAGGCCCGTTCATTTGTAGGTAAGTCGAATTGTAAAATGAGGGAGTAAATGGCAAATAAGACCAGGATAATTACTGACAGAAAGCCGATTGATGCGAACGTAAAAAAAAGTTGTTTGTTTTTAAAGAGGAACCTCGGCACAATGAACACTGCGAAAAAAAGGTATGCCGGAAGAATAAAAATATTAACCAGGAACAGCACCGGCCAAAATTTTAGATTAGCTGAAAATAAGTTCAGGCTATTTATAAATGGGTTTACCAGGCCCAATAGTATCCAATAAAATATCTCTATTTTATTGGCGTGTTTTCTTATCCTGTCATTATCGAATTCCATTGAACCAGGTTTAATCGTGAAATAAAAAGCTATCCAGGCCGAAACAATTATAAATTGAAGTTAATATTGCCGGCGCAATTAAATTGGTCTATTCGACCAATGCCTCATTAATTTCGATGAATTCAATGTAAGAAATGGAAACGTTTAAAATTGTGGCTTATTAAGAGCCGCCATATTTCGCCGGGTCTTGATGCCCTGGTGCTACGAGCCATAATTTATGCGAAGGAGACACTTCAAAAGATGCAATGCGGGCATTAAGGGGATTGGCAATGGATCTGCCAGGTATTAGGATATTTAGTTTTAGCATCTCCTTTTTAAAATGCTAAAGGACAGATATGCCGCTTATCCTTTCAAATAAAAAACTTCTTTTAACATTGTTTGTGCCGGCGAATTATCAGGATTAGTTTCCATAATATCTTTCATATAGGCCCACCATTTTTTTTGTATTGGGTTCCCGGGCAGCTTATCCATTTCACTGGCATTTTCTATACTCAGGCAAGCAAACAAATCGCCAGACTCTTCATCCAGGAAAATAGAAAAATCTTTTACGCCCGCTTGCGCCAATATCATTTTCATATCCTCCCATAGTTCATCATGGCGTTTCTGATATTCTTCTTCAAAGCCCTTAAAAAGTTTCATTTTGAAAGCGACTCGTTGCATAGCTTGTTATTATTATTTATGTTGAATATAAAAAGTAAGCGATATGAAATAATGCATTCGGGCTGGCCAAAATCTGGCAGGCTGCGCTACATAGTTATGAGCGTCTTGAATTCCAGTGCGAATTATGGATGTTGCAGTTCAACCAGGTCCATAAATGCATAAGCAATGATATGGCACACGGTCATATGCGCATCTTCAACGCGTCCATAATGTCCATCGCTGATTACCAATACAGTGTCCGCTATTTCAGCAAGCTTGCCTTTCTTATTGCCAACCAGCGCTATTGTAGCAACGCCATTTGCTGCTGACCATTCCAGCGCCTTTACAAGATTAGGCGAATTACCGCTTACACTCATCACCAGCACAATATCCCCGGGCCGCGCGAGGTTCATCAACTGTCTGGAAAATACCTCATCGTACGAATAATCATTGCTGATTGCGGTCATCCAGCTAACATTATCATTAAGCGAAAGACAACGGAACCGTTTGTAAGTTTTATCAGAAGAACCTTTACCGAGGTCAGTGATAAAATGAGATGCATTTGCTGCGCTGCCACCATTGCCAAATACAAATACCTGGCGGTCCTCGTCAAGCGCCTGTTTAAATAGTTGTGTGATTTCGGCCACTTTGTCAACAGGGAGTTGCGCAAGCGTTTCCTGTTGCTGGTCAATATAATTCTTAATGTAATCTTGCATATTTATTATTTTATAAATTTAATAATTGTCTTGCCAGTACAAGTGCACCCACCGGTACGGTATCTTCCTGGAGGGTTGCTAACCGTATAGCGGGACCAGGTTTAAAAGCATCCATGAGATAATCTTTCAGGCGTTCAGTTACTGCTTTTTGCAATGGCCCGCCAACCTGGGAAAAGCCGCCACCGAGTACGATCATTCCAGGATGAAACAGATGTACCACATGTGAAAGGCCAAAGGCCAGGTCGTCTACAGTATCATTAAAAATATTCGCTGCTTCCTTATCACCTTGCTGCATCGCCTTTAATAAAATCTTTGCTTCGGCACCGGGCACGTCCCCGGCCAAAACTGCCAGTCCACTGTGCGGATGATCACCAGCCGCCTTCTTTATTTTTTCGTTTACTGACCAACCGGAACAGGAAGACTCAAGTATGCGGCCGGTTTTATCAAGCCGGATGTGGCCAAACTCAGTCTCGCCTGGCGTAATGCCATGATAAATTTTTTTATCGACCACCAGGCCGCCGCCAACCCCGCTTCCAAGCGTTACATAAAAAACAATTGGTATGTCCCGTCCGGCCCCGTACAACGCTTCACCGATAGCAGCTACGTTTGCATCATTTTCAATAATTGCCGGGGCACCTGTCAGTTCGGTTAGCCAGTCAGCCAATGGAAACCCCGACCAGCCTTCAATATGATGAGAGGTAAATACAGCATTCAAATGCCGGTCGACCGGTCCTCCAAAACCTACACCAATGCCATCGATCCGCTCACCCTTCCAGTGATCAAGCGCTTCTTTAATCTGGTCGCGAATCCCTGCAGCGCCGCCTTCACGGGCTACAGTATAGTACAGCCTTTCATCTATCCGGGCATTCTCATCGCCGGCTACGATCTGAAGCTTGGTACCACCGATCTCTATGCCCAGGAATTTTTTCATAGCTTACAATAAGTAGAAAATATAATGGTTATTTGAAAGGAGGCGCAAAGATATTAATCTTATCCATTGGTCATTTGCCCGATCCTATCGCCTCAACCATTAAAATCATTAAAAATAGTTGATTTTATCAATGGCCACTCTTCATTTATAATGCTATAATAGGCCGAATCTCTAACCCTCCCTTCAGAGGTGATCTGGTGTTTGCGGAATATGCCTTCTTCTTTGGCCCCGATCTTCAGGATCGCCTTCCGCGACTGCAGGTTGATGGCATCTGTTTTTATTTCAACCCGGTTAAACCCAAGCGATTCAAAAGCAAATTGCAATAATAAAAATTTACAGGCTTTGTTCAGGCCGGTCCCTTGAAAATCAGGGTGCAGCCATGTCCAGCCAATTTCCAGCCTTTTGTGTTCGAAAGAAATATTACCATAACGTGTTGAACCTGCCACCCTGTTAGCCTGTTTATCAAAGATCAAAAAAGGGTAGGAGAGATGATTTTCTTTTTCCTTGAGCGCACTTTGAATATACTCTTTAAGATGAGCCGGACCCGCCAGGTTACTCATTCCCACTTTCCATATTTCGGGGTGATAAGCGACCGCCTCCAATGCATCAAAATCAGGTTCCTTCATTGGCGCCAGCCTGGCCCTGTCATTCTCCAGCAAAATTGCCTGTTCAAAAAATTTAGCCGGGTTCATGTATTAAAATTTTTCTTTTACCATATCCGCCACGATCTTGTCAATAGGCAAGGTTACTGCATTGGCAGAAAATTTCTCCCATTCCACAAAACGAAAAGTTTCTATCTGTTGAACTTCTTCGTATATACGTAACTGTTGCTCATCAAAATCAAATTCCTGGTTTCTCAGCGGAACGGTGATTTGTTCTAATGCAGTTGCAAAATAATAGATCGATAGTATCTGGTGTGCGGAATTGAATGCACTTTGCTGGAAAAAATCAGTGGTATAAATATGGTCTCCAATCGTAACTTCCAGGTCCATTTCTTCTTTAAACTCTCTTTTTAAACAGTCTCTTGTTCCTTCGCCGATCTCCAGCCCGCCGCCGGGAAATTTGGTATAGTAAGATCCCCTGATGTATTCATCGCTTACCAGCACCTGCTTTTTGTCATTGATCAGGATACCATAAACACGCACCGATATTGTGAGCCCCATATTAGTATTGATTAGGAATGATAAAATTGATTTACAGATAAAACAATTGACAACCGTTACCGGGAGATTTTAACAGCGCATTAATTTTTTACACGCTTCCAGTAATTCCAGGCTACCACTACCAAAATGATCAGGGAAATAATGACGGGTATCCAGAAAGCGTAATGCGTATCCTTGTACGGAATAGGCACGTTCATTCCATAAATACTTGCGATCAGGGTTGGCACCGTTAACACAATCGTAAGCGTGGTCAGGCGTTTCAGTACTTCATTCTGGTTATTACTGATGATACTGGCAAACGCATCAAGTGTGCTGCTGAGTATATTGGTGTAGGTATGAGCCATTTCAAGCGCCTGGCTCGTTTCCACGATCAGGTCATCCAAAAAATCTTTTTCGTCTTCATTCAATTGTAAAAAATTCGTCCGCACCATCTTCATCATCAACAACTCGTTACTTCTTAAAGCCGTTAAAAAGTAAACGAGGCTTTTCTGAATACGCATCAGCTGCAGTAATTCTTCATTGCGGTTAGCCACATATAATTTGTGTTCCAGGTTATTCCTGCGCAAATTAATTTCCTTCAGATAGTCCTGGAAATTGATGGTTACTTTCTCAAAAATTTTCAGTACCATCATATTCTTCTTCCCGGTATTCCGGTTTTGAAAAGTGGTCAGGAACTTTTTGATCGCCTCATTTTCAAAAGAGTTGACGGTTACGATCTGGTTATGCGTAAGGATGATACAAATTGGAATGGTAATATAAAATGCATCGCTGTCATTGAATGAATTATTTTCAGTCGGCGTTTTTATGACGATCAACTTTACATTGTCATCAATCTCGTACCGGCTGCGCTCATCAATATCAAGAGAATCCTTTAAAAAATCGATTGGAATCTCGAGCGATTCGCTCAATTCCGTAAATTCTTCCTGTTTCAACGGGGGCAATACATTGATCCAGGAGCCGGGTTCAGGCTTATCGATCGCAATAGTGGTATGCTCAAAGTTTTTAAAGTACTGAATCATTATTCTTTTGCGGTTTAGGATTATTTGCTGTTCTGTAATTAATATTATGCCCGGGCTGTATTATTATTCCGCTACGTCAAGCATCCCTTTAAACACAAAGGCTGCTGGTCCGCGGAGCCATATATTTTCAAAATGCTGGTCATCGATTTTATCAAATTCCACACTTAAATGTCCGCCGGGCGTTTTTACTTTTACGGTGTTAAATCCATTTTCATTGTGAGCGGATAATAATGCGGCAGCGGTTACGCCTGTGCCACAACTAAGGGTTTCATCTTCTACACCGCGTTCGTAAGTGCGAACAAAAATTGAATCCTCATTGACCGTCTCAACAAAATTTACATTGATGCCTCCGGGCGCAAATTCTTTACTGTACCTGATATCATGACCTGTAGAAACCACGTCGATCTCGGCAACTTCAGCAGCAAATTTTACAAAATGCGGTGAGCCGGTATCGATGACGGCATAAGAAGTATGATAAACAACCTTATTTACATTTTGCATTTGCAGGCTAACCGTGCCGTCGGAATTAACTTCTGCCATATGCTCCCCGTCTACGGCTATAAAATGATAAGAGCTTCTTAGTATACCCTGGTGATAAGCGAACTTCACCAGGCACCTTCCACCGTTACCACACATGCTGCTCTCATTTCCGTCGGAATTAAAATAGATCATTTCAAAATCATAGCCTTGTTTTTTCGATAACAACATTA
The DNA here is from genome assembly GCA_039916545.1 of Ferruginibacter sp. GTDB lineage: Bacteria > Bacteroidota > Bacteroidia > Chitinophagales > Chitinophagaceae > Ferruginibacter. The sequence goes on along the minus strand of JBDSLD010000330.1, from coordinate 1,224 downwards.
AGCCATCCGCGCCAATGCCGAAGTGCCTGTCGCAAATATGTTTTACCTGTTTTGTGGTAAACCCGGGATAAGTATTTTCCCTGTTATCCAATATTACAAAATCATTCCCTGTTCCCTGGTACTTAAAAAATTCCACTTTCATCTTTATAGATTTGAATCAGCTATTACATTTAAAGATTGTTTAATTAAATCCTCTACCGCCTTGCCTCCATCTTTTGAAAATTCTTTGGAAATCCTGTTGGCAACGATTGCGCTAAGACTTAAGCAGTGATGGCCCAATACTTTACCCAGGCCATAGATCGCGGAAGTTTCCATTTCAAAATTAGTGATATGATAATTACCAAATTGAAAAGTTGTAAGATTGTCTATCAGCAACGGGTATGCGAGGCCAAGCCGCAGTACCCTGCCCTGCGGGCCGTAAAAACCAGGACAGGTAACGGTAACACCCTGGTGGTAGTTATTGGTGAAATGTTTTAGCAGGTGAACACTTGCCATGTTGATATACGGGAATATATTTCCTGAACTTAATTGCGTATGGGTATTGAAAGCCTGTAATAGTTGCCGCTCTTCTTCATTGTTTTCGGTGCGGTAAAAATTCATGAGGTTATCCAGTCCGAGGCCATGGGTAGAAGCAACAAAACTATCTACAGGTATTTCTTTTTGCAAAGAGCCCGATGTGCCAAAGCGGATGATATTTAGAGCGGTCAGTTCTTCTTTGATCGTCCTGGTTTCAAAATCGATATTGACGAGTGCATCAAGTTCGTTCAAAACAATATCGATATTGTCAGGGCCAATGCCAGTGCTCACACAGCTTAATCTTTTATTGCCGAGCCACCCTGTATGTACCACAAATTCCCGGTGGTTGTTTTGATACTCGATGTGATCGAAGTGTTTGCTTACTTCCTTTACGCGATCCGGGTCGCCAACGGTAATGATAGTGCCGGCAATTTCATCGGGCCTGCAATTGATATGATAAGCCGCGCCGCGGTCATTTATGATCAATTCCGATTCTGCTATCCGGTTCATGTTTTTTATTTAGAATCCCGAATTTCGTATTAACTATTTACAATTTCTAATTAAAAATTCCTATTTTCGCAGCGCGATAAAAAATCCTGCAGCTGATAAACAATGAATTGGCAAAAAGGAAATATTTTCGCAAAGTGAACGTTAATTAGAAATGTTATAAATGGTCCTTTGGCCGAGTGGCTAGGCAAAGCTCTGCAA
>JBDSLD010000329.1:0-5825 GCA_039916545.1 Ferruginibacter sp. | reverse complement strand
GCAGGCACTTCTGTCCCTACTATATTTATACATAAAACACTTTTTGTATTATGCCAACAATAAATATCACTCAAATATGAAAAATGAGAAATTGGCCAGTTGTTGAGCAAGCCCTAAGTAGGTGCCTTAAATAATATTTCAGGCCTCACCGATTTTAAACGGGTGAGGCCTTTTAACGGGTGTTACACAATCACCGGAACACTATGCACCGCATCCGCCATCTCCTTGATTAAGGAAGCATCTTTTTCAATCGCATTGCCAACTACGATAACATCAGCTCCTACTTTGCAATTCAGGTAAGCTTTTTCCGGATCGATGATACCACCACCAACTATTAATGGCACCTCGATTGATTTTGCTACTTTTTCTATCATACTTTCAGTGATAGCCCGTTTTGCTCCACTTCCGGCATCCATGTAAATTAATTTCATTCCAAGCATTTCTCCGGCCATAGCCGTACACATGGCGATCTCATTTTTATCTGCCGGTAAAGGGCTGGCGTTAGAAATATAAGAAACAGTAGTAGGTGCGCCGCCGTCAACCACCATATAGCCAGTTGGCATTATTTCAAGCCCGCTTTTCTTAACAAATGGCGCTGATACGACGTGCTGACCAATCAACAACTCAGCATTGCGGCCGCTGATCAGCGACAAGTATAATAAAGCATCCGCGTATTTGCTAACCTGGGAAGGACTTCCGGGAAAAAGAACGGTTGGTATGGAACAGTTTCTTTTAATGAGCTGCAGGCACTCGTCTAAGTAATTGGAAATAACGAGACTGCCGCCCACTAAGAAATAATCAACTTTGGCGGCTACGGAAAGTTCGATCAGGAACTCCATATTACTATCATTCACCTTATCGGGGTCAATTAGTACTGCAAATGATTTTTTGCCTGATCGTTTTCGTTCTGTTAATGAATGATATATACCTTTTAACATCAACTATGGGTTGGGTTAGTTGCAAAAATCCTGATTTTTTTCTTCTTATTAAAATAAAGATACCAAATGAATGGCTTTAGTCACCATCATTTACGTAAATAAAGTAAATTTGGTTATGGATATTTCGGGAGAAATAAAATTTAAAACAGCCCGGAGCGGAGGAAAAGGAGGTCAAAATGTAAATAAAGTGGAAACTATGGTGGAAGGTTACTGGCATATTGGTTCCTCCACCCTGCTCACAGATGAACAAAAAACACTTTTAGCCGGCAAACTGGCCAATAAAATTACAGCGGAGGGGTTTTTACTGGTAAAAAGTCAAACCGAACGATCGCAATTAGGTAATAAACAGGAGGTAATAAGAAAGATGAACCTGTTGGTTACCAAGTCATTATTGGTAGCAAAAAAGAGAAGACCCACCAAACCCGGCAAGGCAGCAAAAGAAAAAAGGATCGATTTTAAAAAGAAGGTCGGTGAGGTAAAACAAACCCGGATGAAAATTAAATTTTGAGCATGAAGCCGTCGTTTAGCTATTTTATATTTCTTTACTTCGCCTTTGTATCTTCCGGCAGCTGCCAAAAAGCCATTGATTCAAACACCGGCACCCTAAAAATTACTTTCCACAACACCGTTAATGGTGAGCCAATGGTGCTGGACGGCCCTACCTATACCAATCCTTTCGGTGAATCCTATAATATTACAAAATTTAAATATTACATCAGTAATGTAAGTCTGGGTAGCCCCGGCAATACCGCCATTGAAAAAGACAGCTATCACCTCGTAGATCAAAATGTGCCCGGCAGTTTAAGCTTTAGCTTTGAAACGGCTGAAAATACTTTTTCTGATCTGCGTTTTTTGATAGGCGTTGACAGTGTCAGGAACGTGAGCGGCGCCCAGGCTGGTGCGCTTGACCCACTAAATGATATGTTCTGGACATGGAACAGTGGGTATGTAATGGCTAAAATGGAGGGTACCTCTTCAAGCTCTAACCAGGCCCGTAATATAATAGAATACCATATTGGTGGTTTTTCTGGAATTAACAATGCATTGAAAGATATCTTTTTGGCAATTCCTTCCGACCAGCCGCTTGTAATAAAACCGGGGCAAACCAGTGAAATAACAATAGAAGTGGATTTTAATAAATGGTGGCAAACACCCAACGATATAAAAATTGCAAATATGCCTGTCTGCACCACTCCCGGGATCCTGGCAAAAAAAGTGGCAGACAATTACAGTAAAATGTTTACCATTATGAAAGTGGCAAATAATTAAAACCGGGTAATTGAAATTTAAAATTCTCATATCCCTGATCATGGTCTTAAGCAGCACTGTACCTGTTTTAGACGCCTGTAAAAAAGGAGAAAAGGGCAAATCGCCTGCTGCCGGATACCATCCTACCAATTTAAAATTAACAGTACCTGCCGGATGGCCACAGCCAGCCACGGATATTTTTAAAAATAATCCGCTGACGGAAGAAGGTTTCCAGTTAGGCAGAAAATTGTTTTATGATGGAAGGCTCAGTAAAGACGGTAACTTTCCCTGTGCCAGCTGCCACCAGCAATTTGCAGCTTTTTCAACTTATGATCACCAGTTTAGCCACGGGTTCGACAATGCTTTTTCTTCCCGTAATGCTCCTGCAATTTTTAATTTGGCCTGGATGAGAGAAATGCATTGGGATGGTGGCATCAACCACATCGAGGTACAGCCCCTTGCCCCTATTACAGACATCAAAGAAATGGCGGAGACAATCGACCAGGTACTGAAAAAAATAAATGTTGATACTTCCTATCTGCGGATGTTCACTTCGGCATTTGGAGATACGGTCATTAATAGCCAGCGGATGTTGAGGGCTCTTGCACAATTTACCGGAAGCATACAATCATACAATAGTAAATACGACAAAGTAAAACGTGGTGAAGCAACCTTTACTTTAGCGGAAGTAAAGGGTTACAATACTTTCAAGGCAAAATGTAATGCCTGTCATACAGAACCTTTGTTTACTGATAATTCTTTCCGCAACAACGGGCTACCGCTTGATCCGTTCTTAAAGGATTATGGCAGGATGCGGATCACAGGAAACCCGGCCGATTCGCTTAAATTTAAAGTGCCCAGCTTAAGGAACGTGGCGTACACACTTCCCTACATGCATGATGGCAGGCGCTTTTCGCTATTATCGGCCATAGAACATTACCGTTCCGGGATTATTACCAATCAGCCTACGCTTGACTCTTTATTAAAAAAGAGGCTCCCCATAACCAACCAGGAAAAAGTAGACCTGGCCATGTTTTTAACCGCGCTTACAGATAGTACACTGTTACGGGATGCAAGATTTTCGCAGCCAAATTAGGCTCCAGGCTGCTGGCCCGCAAATCCGGTTCAATTTTTCGTTTACACGTTTCCGTTAAAAATTTATTCGAATCCCCTGGTATAACATGGTTTTATCAGGCGATCCTGTTAAAAAAAGGTTACAAAAATATTGCCTTCAAAATGAAACTGATATTAAAAATTATACAAGTAATTTTGTCGATAAACATTTTTTAATTGAGCAGCATAAAGAAATTAGCGGGGCAAACTTTATGGTATGGCATACCAACTATCGCCAGCCGGTTTTTAGGATACCTGATGAATATGGCGCTGCCTTTTTTTATTGCATTGCCTGAAAAAACTGCCGATCTTGTCCAGGTTTATACCATCATCCCTTTTTTAAATGTGCTATACGCCTACGGTATGGAAACGGCTTATTTCCGCTTTTCTCAAACTCATGACAAACAGAAATTATATAGTACATTATCGATTTCCCTTTTCTTAAGCAGCATCGTTTTTACGCTGGTATTATGGTTTTGCAAAGGATCAATTATCAACGCGGCTGATCTCAACGGCCATCCCGAATATGTGTTTTGGATGATCGCCATTATCGCGGTAGACAATTTAAACACGCTGCCCTTCGCTAAACTAAGGCAGGAAAACAGGCCCAAGCGATATGCATTTGCGCGTATTGCGGGCATCGTTATCAATTTAGCGGTAGTGATTTTTTTCCTGGGCGTAATTCCCAAAATATTAAAAAGCAACCCTCATAGTTTTTTAAATCTTATCTATAATAAAGACGTCGGCCTTGGTTATTACCTGTTAGGAAATCTCTGTGGCAGCTTTTTCACGCTTATACTATTATCTAAAGAAATAAGACAGATAAAATTCAGTTTTGACACGGTGTTGTGGAAAGAAGTTATGCGGTACAGCGCCCCTTTAATTATTGTCGGTTTAGGTGGAATGGTCAATGACGTATTGAGCAGGTTGATCTACCGGCATGTGGTTGATTTGCCGCAAAAACAAGCCGATCACGAACTCGGTATTTTCGCAAATATTTTTCGAATTGCCCTATTGATAACGATCCTGATCCAGGCATTTCGCATGGCGGCAGAGCCTTTTTTCTTTAATAAAAGTAAAGATGAAAACGCCCAGCGTACCTACGCGAGGGTAATGAAATTTTTTGTAATTGCCTGTTGCTTTATGTTCCTGCTCATCGGTTTGTACCTCGATGTTTTTAAATGGATATTTACCACCTTTGCAAATCCACGCTGGGCCGAGGGCCTGCAAGTGGTACCATTGCTGGCATTGGGCAATATTTTCCTGGGCATTTATTATAACCTGAGCGTTTGGTATAAACTCACTAATAAAAATACTTATGGCGCGGTGATCACCATCATCGGGGCTGTAATTACCATTGTGCTGAACATCGTGCTTATTCCTAAACTACATTACACAGGCGCTGCCATTGCCACTTTCACCTGTTACCTGTTTATGATGGTAAGCAGTTATAAACTCGGACAAATCCATTACCCGATTCCTTATCCTGTAAAAAAACTAACGGCTTACGTGGTAATTGTCATTTTAATATACCTGGTTCATTTAGGGGTCAATAAATTTTACCCCAATCACCTTTGGTTCTCCATGATTACAGCTACTTTGTTGTTTGGTTTCTTTACCTGGTTCATATCAAAAATCGAAGAAAAGGAGTTGGCTAAAATTCCTTTATTGGCGAGGTTCTTTAAAAAATAACGGCCAAGGCCAATTTAATGGCGTTCAAATTGCGGGGTAAAATTATCAATGGCAGATTCCTTCATCTATAATAAATCTTTGTAAAATGCATACAATAAAACCACTGAATTTTACTGAAGCAAAAGCTGTAGAAATTTCTCCGTCAGCCAATTCATCTTCCAATGATTTTGATTTTTTAGTGGGTAAATGGAACGTGAAAAACCGTAAGCTCAGCACCAGGCTCAATGGGTGCACCGAATGGACAGAGTTTAACGCCACTGGCGAAATGCGAAAAATATTAAATGGCATTGGAAATATAGATAATTTCCATACTACGTTTGACGGTGAATCATTTGAAGGAATGACCCTTCGCCTTTTTAACCCCGCAACCAGGCTTTGGAGTATTTATTGGGCGGATAGTAGTGTCGGCGTATTAGATACGCCTGTTGTCGGTTCCTTCGACAATACCACCGGACAGTTTTTTGGCAAAGATATTTACCAGGGAAAAGAAATAATTTTTATGTTCCACTGGGATGCCAGCGAACCGGATAGTCCAACCTGGAGCCAGGCTTTTTCCGAAGATCACGGAAAGACATGGGAATGGAACTGGCATATGGATATGACAAGGGTTTCTGCTCCGGTAGAAACTGTTAAGGATTAAATCACCAGGTCCCGGGCGAATCCTTTGCCTGTAAAACTCAATGATTTATTCGTATTTTCTATTCAAATATAATGTTGGCAGAAACTTCGCTTGAGAAGTACTGAGATAAGCCACGACTTTGAGCAATAACAAAGCCTGCCTTTAATTATTTGTACCATGAACCTTAATAAACAGATTAATGTATTACATTGATC
>JBDSLD010000328.1:0-2612 GCA_039916545.1 Ferruginibacter sp. | reverse complement strand
TTGAGATACCGTTATTTGCGATCCTGATCAGCGCGATGGAGAACGTACTGCTGACCATTATTTCCGCTAATCCATACGATAAACCCACCGCCAGGCATGTTTTCAGAGAAAGCTTTAAAATATTATCACTCATCGCTTTTCCTATATTTTTTCTTTTGCTTACAGCCGGACCGGAAGCTTTTTCGATCATTTTCAATAATAAATACAACGCTTCGCTACCCGTTTTTTTGATCAGTATTTTTATTATCCCCGTGCGCATTACGCACTATGGCGTAATACTGCAATGCTACGGCCAGTCCCGCAAAATCGCTTTGGGTTCAGTACTGGATATCCTGTTTTCTTTGTTGCTAATGTTCATTTTGTACCCGGTAATGGGCACGCCCGGGGTGGCACTTGCCATCGTTGTTTCTACCTACCTGCAGGCATGGTTTTACACCTGGCAATCCGCAAAAACTATGAAATTGGGCACTGCCGGGATGCTGCCAGGCACTTTTCTGATAAAATTCTGGCTGTCATTGATGGCGCTGTACGGATTGCTGTATTGGCTAAAAAAATATTTTAACAGCACCGCTTCGCTGGCAATAATTTCCGCTGTAACAGTTGTTATTATTATTACTGGCCTGGCTCGTTATTGGACTTTTCAGCGAGCTTCCGCAAAAAAATAAGATTCGCTATCCTTGCAGGAAAGGTAGGTGTTTTACCTTGTCAAAATCCTTGAAACCTTCGATGGCAGAGGGATGCGTGAGCAGGGTGGCCAGTGATACTTCCGGCAGGTAGTCATCTGCCAGCCCTCTTTTTACAAAGATCAAATTATGTCCATAGTTATTGGCGCCTACCAGCCGGTAGCCTTTTCTACTGGCCAGTTGGTTAAAAGCAAAGGGTGATGCGCCATTATAAAGCGGGTCTTTCTTCAAATGTGAATAGGTTGGATCATAAGGCACCACTATATTATTGAACCCATATTCTACCTTGCATTCCACGATCACTACATTCGGTTCCACCACGGTAAGCGCCTCCCATATCCAGTAATCATTCCCATCAATATCGATCGAAAGCAGATCAATTACGCCCGCAAATCCTTCATCGGAAACGATCGTATTGATATTTTCCCGCGTTACATTCACGGCGGCAAAGCGTGGCTTAAACGCCCAGGGATCTGGATACCTTTTATAAAAGCGGACACCGCGACTGACCGCCGTTTTATCGCTGTCGATAAACAATCCATGCCAGCCGAAGTTAATGGCAAAATTGGCGCAGTTGCTGTTTACACCGTCGTTACCGCCAATATCTACAAAGGTTTTACGCTGCATACCGATCACGGCAAATATAAATACCAGCAAACCATCCTCCTCGTTCTGGGAGAAAACTTTATACCCGGTGTCTTTTAGCAATATTTGCTTTTTTTCGGCAACACACTGTTGATAATATAAAAAAAGATGCCGCTGGTTTATCTGCAGCGCCGCGCTGAATTTATCCCTGATCCATATAATAGAGAAGTATCGCCGGATAAAATTCTTTAACCCTTCCTTTAAATTATTGAGCATAGTCCTTACGCTGAACTCGTTTAAATAATGAAATTATGCAAATACACCTTCTGCAATAATTTGCAGGCATATCACCTTAATCTTTTAATTTACAATTCCAAATAAAGATAAAACGCTTTATGGCATTACTGCGAAAAATTAACACAAAGGCAAAAACTGAGATCAACACCGGTTTTGGCGCCAATACTTCGGATTATGGCGGGCGTTTTTTAAATAAAGACGGACGTCCCAATATTGAAAAACGGGGTATTCCCTTTTTTGAACGGCTCAGCTGGTACCATTTTTTTCTGCAACTGCCGCGCTGGAAATTCTTCCTCCTCCTGCTCTCGTTTTATATAGTGATGAACCTGCTTTTTGCGGGCGTTTATTATGTCATCGGCATCGATAAACTGGAGGGGATACGGGCAGAATCGCCATTGGAAGAATTTGGAGAAGCTTATTTTTTCAGTGCGCAAACTTTTACCACCGTCGGTTATGGCCGTATCAGCCCGCATGGATTTGCCGCCAGTGCAGTATCCGCACTTGAGGCGCTGGTTGGGTTGCTGAGTTTTGCAATTGCTACCGGTCTGTTTTACGGCCGATTTAGTAAGCCCAAAGCTTTTCTGCGCTTTAGTGAAAATGCGGTCCTCGCACCTTTTAAAGATGGTATTGCAATCATGATGCGGGTGGCACCTTATAAAAACAACAATCTTTCGGAAGCCGAAGCAAGAGTTACCGGCGGCCTTACGATAGAAGAAAACGGGAAACTCACCAATCAATTTTTTAAAATGGAACTTGAATACAGCCAGATCAACTCACTGGCCTTAAGCTGGACAATCGTTCATCCCATAAATGAAGAGAGCCCTTTCTATAAATTTTCGGTAGAAGATTTCGCTAATTTAAATGGTGAAATACTGATATATGTCAAAGCATTCGACGATATGTTCAGTAACACCGTTATTGGCCGTACTTCCTATACTTTAAAAGAAGTAGTGGTGGGCGCCAAATTTGTACCCATGTACCGCCGGAACGAAATGGGCAAAAAAACGGTGTTAGATCTTGACAAGATCAACACCTTCATGCCGGCGG
>JBDSLD010000327.1:0-2662 GCA_039916545.1 Ferruginibacter sp. | reverse complement strand
ATGATTAATTCATGTTTTGTAAATGCCCGATCATCAGCTTGCGGTAATGATCCAGTGGGGGCAAAGGTTTTTCCGTTTCTTTCGCCTGTTCGTCCCATTTCCGCAATTGGATATACAATGGGTGCAGCTGATCTGCTTCGAAAGCCATTGCCTCGTCCTCTGTCATCACACCACCCTGGAATTCCAAAGTGCGTTTACTCGCTTCCGATAGTTGATCGAAGTATTCCGGATATTTAAAAGTAAGGTAGCGTTTGGCAGATACATTCGAAGTGACCAGTTTTGATACCTTCTCAGAAAAGCCTTTCTGTTGCAGGTATTCAGCGCCGAGTTTTTCATGGTCAACCACGCCAAAACCATCCATTTGACCGGCGGGCATTACGTGTTCCAGCAGGTGCCCGATATCATGGAAGAAGGCGGCCAGTATCACTTCTTCATCAAAACCACCCGCTTCGGCCAATTGTGCGCACTGGCACATATGTTCAATCTGCGACACAGGTTCGCCAATATAATCTTCATCGCCAAAGCGTTGATAAAGCGATAATATTTCATCAACGGTTTCTTTTATTTTTTCTTTTGCCATCGTGCAATTATTTATATTCTTACTGTTAAGCAATTATTTTGATCGCCTAATACAATCTGCGCGGTTCTTTATTTTTTATAAATATTTTCGATCGGCTCTCCTATCGGGTGATCTGCGGTAAAAGTCAGGTTCAGCAGTTTTGCAAAAGTCGCGGCCAGCTGTTTTTGATAGAGGAGGCCCGGCGTCTTTATTTCGCCTTGTGGCGTTGTGTCTGGTCCAATAGCTGCGATCCATATCTGCCCTGCATCTTCAATTTTGGAGCCATGGTCCCGCCAGGTATCCTTTACCTTATCGCCCCTGCCATGGTCGCAGGTCACGATCAATGTGGTTTTGTTTTTATATTTTGGGGAAGACTGTATATAATTCCAGAGATCTGCGATCATTGCATCTTCTGCATGCGCACTTTTTAAATACTGGTCGTATTCGCCACCATGTGCAAAGTCATCCGTTTCATCAAAAGCGATATACAATACTTTGGGCTGATACGCTTTCAGGTATTCGCGGGCGGCAAAATAAGTGAACACATCGGGGCGCACATCGATAGGTTGAGTGGTAAGGAACTGCATGTCGTTGACTAATTGCAGCGCCGGTTCCTTGAACTTTAATGTATCTCCACCGGAATTTACATAGAGTCCGCTTCTTTGTTTGTTTAAAATATAAGGAAATACATCCCAGGTGGTAAAGGCTGCCACTTTGCCTCCGAAACCTTTTTGCTGGTTGATAAATTCCAGGACGTTTACATTTTTGTTCCAGATCTTATCATTACTATTGACAAGGGTATCGGGATAACCGGTAAATATTTCATTGTAACCGGGGTAAGAAAAAAAATAACGGTTGGCATTATTGACTTTATTATCAAGCCAGCGATTGCCGTACAACTGGCCCTGTGCTGCAATGGTTGTCCATAAAAAAGGAAAGAGTTTTTTACGTCTTTCAACTGCATCATAGCTCCAAAATTTTCCGCTGGTACCGCTGCTATCGCGGGTATAATTTTTATTTTTTAAAATTGCTGAATCAGCACCACTAAACACCTCTTCCCAACGCATGCCATCCAGGGTGACGATCACCAGGTTTTCGGTTTTATTTTGAGCAACCCCCTTTGTAATTGCACCCAATACGAGTATTGTCAGAAAAATCCGCTTCATAAAATCGTCTGTTGTTTTAGTAGTACAAATCATCGGTCCCACCTATTGATATCCGGCTTTTGTTATTTGGGTAATAACTAACGTAAACGAATATGCGTTATAAGAAATTTGATTCAAATTGTTCGGTCTGTTGGCTGAACATTGAGGGGCCCGTGATATACCAAAAGCGTTAAAGGTGTTTAAAATTGGATGCGGAAAATATCTCCGCATCCATTAAGATGGTGTTATTATTGAAAATATAGAACCTATTTCACGATCCAGAGATCCTGGTTGATATCATCTCCTGCACCGCCGAACTGGCGTGTTACGGCCTCACTCAGGTTTGCTTCATTCACAGACAATTCATTGGTTGGATATTGAAAACGACGTGGAATTTTTCCACCATTACCCGTGCCTGCCCCTGCATTGAAAGCAGGAACGCCGGTTCTCCTCCAGGTATAGTAACCCTGCAGACCGGAATTACGAAAAAAAGCAAGGTACTTTTGTGTTAGTATCTGCTTGAGTCCATCCGCATTATTGCCCTTGTATTTTACAGCGGCCTGGTTGAAATAGTTTGTAAAGCTAAATTCAACAGTGTATGGAATATTGGACGTACCATCCGAACTTCTGAAACTAACTGTATTCGTACCATCTTCAATACCGTAGAAATCAAACATGGCTTTCACGCCATTCACATACCAGGTGTCTGCATCACCAGTTACCCATCCCCTGTTTATAGCTTCGGCTATTGAAAGGCAAACTTCGGCGTAGCCGACGATTATGGTTGGTTCAGCGGTGTAACCAGTATAATAGTGGTTAAAATTATACAATGATAATCTGCCTGTACCTGATTCAGTAGCGAGGTAGCTTAGATCTGATCCGAGTGGGGCACCTAGAAAAGATGCAAAACTAGTATCTGAATGGCCCAGGCCCCGGGCTGGTTCAGCGATTATCATTG
>JBDSLD010000326.1:0-3418 GCA_039916545.1 Ferruginibacter sp. | reverse complement strand
GGAGAAGCTTTACCATGCAGGCATATTAGTTTCTCTCGGCACGGATTCGGGCGCCATGCCACTGCGTGCCCAGGGCTTTTCGGAACACCTGGAGCTTGAATTAATGGTGCAGGCCGGACTAACACCTTTACAGGCGATCACCATCGCTACAAAAAATGCAGCGCAATTGCTGCGCATCAATGATCGTTTTGGAACGCTGGAAAAAGGCAAGGTAGCCGACCTTATCATCCTCGGAGATAACCCGGCCAATAATATTAAGAACAGCCGAAACATCGAAGCCGTTTATAAATCTGGCAAAGAGGTTAGCAAAGGACCTTTAAAACGATAATAGATGAACAGGGAAAAGTTTATAAAGATAGCCGGCATATCTGTTTCCGGGCTGATCATTCAATCAAATCCATTATTGGCAATGGGAGAGACAGCGGTTAAAAAATTTTATTTTAAAGATGATGGAATAATGCCTAACAGCGCGTACCCGTTGCTGGTATACACAAATGCTTTTCCCCTGCGTGGCAGTAAAGGAGCGGATTGGCTGGAAACAATATTTGCCCGGCACAACTGGACGAACACCTGGCGCTGAGGAGTATATCCTTTTCATCATTACCACAGCAATACGCATGAAGTGTTGGGTGTATTCAGCGGTAGCGCCTTGCTTCATTTGGGTGGTGAAAAAGGCGAAAAAGTAAATGTGCAGGCAGGCGATATTATCGTGATTCCCGCTGGCACAGGGCATAAATGTATTAGTCACAGTGATGATTTTACAGTGGTAGGCGCATATCCAAATGGCATGGTCCCCGACCTGAATAAAGGAGACAAAGGCGAGCGTCCGAAAACAGATAAAAACATTGCAGCCGTACCATTTCCAGCAACAGACCCGTTGTTTGATAAAGAAGGAGGATTGGTTGAGGCCTGGAAATAAATACGAAATGATTTTTACTTTTTAAAATGTAATCTCATGCAAGTAGAAGAGGTAAAAGAAAAGAAAAGCCAGTTGGAGAAGACCATCCTGCAAGCCATAAAAAATTCCAGGATGAAACAGGCCTGATCGTTTCCAAATTAGAATTGGATACGGAAACGGAAAAAATAAGTCCGGGGCACAAGCAGGTGACAGGTCAGAAAGTTGGAGTGACGGTTAAGATATGAGGTAATGAGAGGGGATTTGCTATATATTTTAATTCTTCTTTGAAAGATTTGGTTTGATGATGTTCCTCCTGGTTGATGATATATTTCACAACGACATCACGTTGGCTTTTAGCAAAAGAAAATGCGCCATAACCAGCCTGCCATTGAAATTTGCCTGTTATGAACGATTGTTCGTTTATCCATTTACTGCTATTTGCTTTCACAGCGCTTATTAGTTCTGCAATGGAAATTGTAGCGGGAATTCCAAACAAAACATGTACATGGTCTTTCCATCCTCAGACAGCTAAAGATTTTGCACCCTTATTGGTGATGATGCCGGCGATATATTGATGTAAGTTATCGCGCCAATCTTTTGTAATAAAATTTTCCCGGAATTTTACGGCAAAGACAGCATGAATGGTAATTTGCGGGTATGTATTGGGCATAATAAATGTCGCCCCCAATGGGGCTTGTTTTAATTTATTTTATTATTTGGCTACCAAAATACCGGCCCGATGGGCCTGAAAGAGTCGTTTGAGGTAGATCATTTGATAAGTTGAAATTGCTTATATTTTATAACTTTCCTTGTCTTTTATCCACCACCTTGCAAATACCTCACAACATCCGCCAACTGTTGCTCTGTTAATCCCCTTAGCCCCGGCTCTGGCATCAGGCTCCTGGTTTGCTTTTGCCTTGAACTTATTTTGTCTATCGCCACCAGGTGCGTTTTTCCAGTTGCATCTTTTAAGGTGAGCGAACTTTTATTTTCACTTACGAGGAAACCAAAAAAAGAGCCGCCGTCCTTTGTATTGATCAGCCATGGCTGGTACTCCGCCATCACAGCGCCGCTGGGGTTTATGATCGCATCCAGTAAAGCGGTTTTGTCAAATTTTTTACCGATGGCAGTTAATTCCGGTCCGATATTGTTGCCCGCTTGTCCAACCTTATGACAGGACGCGCAATAGGTAGTAAATACAATTTTCCCCTTTGTTTCATTGCTTGTTAAAGCAGCGATGACGGGTATCGAATAATTTTTTTGACCGCCGGGCTGTTTAAAATATTTGCCCGCCTGCACGCGTACCGTTATGTCCGGGTTGCTAAAAATGGCTTCCTCCATAAAACCAATTAACGGTTTTGGAAATTTATTTTCGGCTGCGAGCCCAATCAATAATTGACCGCCCACAGAGTCCCTGGCCATTTCTTCCAGCCGCGACTTTCTTGCTTCCGTAGATATATTTTCGTCCAGCACACCCTTCAATTTCGCCTTCATACCGGCCAGCTTTCTCTCGTAACCGGTATTGAAATTTATCTTTTTCCAATCCAGCAGGTTAAACCAGTCATTGCCTTGCCGGAACGACAGCCAGTAAGAAGCCTGCTCCCGCACATCTGCTAACTTGCCCTGGCTTAACGCAAGCATTTCCTGCGCAGCCTTTTTATCATTCATAAACCCGATCGCGGTAATAGCAACACGCCTGTCTTTTGTATCCAGCGTTTGGTCGCTGGCACGAACAATAAGATCATCCAATGCTGCCAGCGGATGCAGGCGCCAGGCGATCGTGGCCATTCGTTTATCCCATTGCACGGGCGTTTTGCCTGCGGCCAGCAATTGTTTTATTTCGGGGTATATTTCCTGCTCATGTCCGCTTAACGCAGCGCCGATGGTTTCCAGGTACCACCTATCCTCACCATCATACTGACCAACCAGGTGAAGCAACACCTCCCTTGTTTGCTGAAAAGGAAGATCACGCAACGCGATGGCAATTTCTCTTCTTACAAAAGGAGAGGGGTCGTTTTGTAACCGGGCAGCGTACGGCAATATACCGGTAACGGATACACGCAGTGCGCGAAAGGCGATTGCCCGGATATTTTCATCCGGACTTTTGAGTAATTGCTCTGTTGCTGCAACACCTTTTGCACCCAATTGGGGAAGTAGCCATATGGCCCTTGCCTGCACATATGGATTATCATCTTTCAATAAGGCGCTTACCTGGTCAACTGCTGAATCGGCTTGCTTTTTTAATAGATTGAAAGCAAGGTGACGAACATTGATGGCCGGGTTTTTCAGCGCACCTACCTGGCCGGCAATATTACCCAGGTCTAAACGTGGTGACTGAAGCTTTTTATTTTTAGGCGTGATCCGGTATATCCGGCCATATCCTTTTTTGTCCTGCATCTGGTGGCCACCAACTACCGGATCATACCAATCCGCAACATAGATCGCACCATCCGTTCCGATAGCGACATCACAGGGGCGAAACCATGTTTCCTTGTGGCTATTGGCGGCGCTGTCGTTCCA
>JBDSLD010000325.1:0-19587 GCA_039916545.1 Ferruginibacter sp. | reverse complement strand
GTACAAGGAAAAACATAAACTGGCGAAAATTTCTTATCTGGAACGTACCCTCAAACGCTTAAAAGGAGAGGCTGCATAAAGGGGTAGTTGTATAGAAGTAACCGGGTTAGCTGCCTTTTTTGGTTCGCTTCCGATGAAATCGGAATTGAAAAAATGCGCAGCCTATTTTTTCAAAGAAGCAAAAACAGCAGCGTTCTGGTTATCCGCCAGCTGGCGGACCGGCTCTGGAGGCAAAAGTAGAGAGTTGACAGGTAGTTGGTGAAGTGAAGATTCGGATTAGAAAATATTCTAAAACCCTTACCAGCTATTAATACCAGCGTTTTCTTGCAGACACTATTTATCAGGTACTGCCAGCTTTGTAGCTCCCCGGCAGGTTTTTAACCTGGAGATTAGATCCATGATCCATTACATCCGTGCGAAATAATAGCAGTTAGCTTGGAATGGTTTAAACATCCAACAAAACACAATTGTGGCTTATGCAATTATTTAGTAAGCCATGCGGAATATACTCCGATTTGCTGGTCGTTGAGCACTTTGATTTTTTTGTTTAACTCTTTGTTTTTGGTGTAACAGATCAGCCCGGCAAATGGGGCGACAATAAATACTGCAGTAATAAGCAACCATTCCATTTTAAGATGAATTTTCTTGTGGTGAAATAAAGGAGGAATGTTGGATTGGAGTTTCGGAAGGATGAGCAGTTCAGGTAAGGGAAAACGAATATAGGCAATTTCATTAATCGTGCGGTAGGAAATTCTAAATATTTATTTCTATAATATTATCAGGCCAATTCGAATCAAGCTAATACGGACTCTTAAATCAGTAACCCTGGTTCGGGTTCCCTTCTGGAGTTTAAACCGCATCCTTCATTAGGACGAATAGTTACGTGTAAAAAACGATATCTTCTGTCCGAAGACGATAATGAGGTCAATTGAAATGTTTATTTCCTTTTTATATCTATTTATGATGGAGCCTTATAGCGACATGCTATTTAAAACTAATTTGCAGATTTAAGTTTGAATACGGCCATAAAACTTTCTGTCGTTAAAAATCGTAGGTATTTTACCAAAGTGCAATTGATAAAAGATGGCAAATAAAATTTAAAAAACTGCGTTATAAATTGAAATCAATCATTGTTCGGGCCGTATGTTATCTTTTTCTCAAATAGTGTTATTAATGCTTGCGCCATTTGTTGCGGTTGGCCTCTTCTCCATGACCCTTCGGTTATGGAAATCCTTGACGCGAATGATTTTGCTAAATCCAGGCATTTATAGGGGCGTGATCAGCAGCCAGGGTGGAAGTTATGTTTCCCAAGTTATAGCTACTTCTGGTAATGATGCCCGGGTAAAATTACAAAAACTGGAAAACTGCAGGTCTGAAGATATTAGCTCAGTAATAATGATCGGCAAATTGAACGAATTAAACGACCTCTAAGTTCCTGGAATTCAATCAAAGCTGTTTTAATTCTTTATGGCCCTGAAAAAACACGGACCATGATAGCTTAACAATTCTTCTCCTCCCATTATTTATCAAACCGCTCATTAGTAATTGATGCCATTGTATCAAGCAGTCTTTTTTTGTCTTCTCTTAATTCTTTCACCTCTTTGTTTAGTCGCCTGCACTTCCTGTAATAAATCACCGCGAGAACCGGCATGATTAATAAGATTATCAATATAAACCCGACCAAAATCTGTTGACGTTCTGTGAGAACGGATTGTAGTAAAACCATGTTATAATCATTTTGAGGCGCCGGAGTTCGAATCTCCTTTTCCTGTTCCAAATATTATTTCTAATGAAAATGCTATTCGAGGATAAGGTAATAAGATTTGATGATATCTTATGTGTTATTCATTATGATCTCAGAATAACAAAACCAACCTGTATTCTTTCCAGGATAAGTACACAGGAAAATAGTTGAAATAGTCACCAAACTAATATTGGCCTATCCGGCGGAAAGTAAACCGCCCAACGTTCGCTTCTAAAAGTCTACTTTCGACAGGTAAAGCCTTGCATTGAAAAAAGGTAATCATACCTTCAATTCATTGGCGCGGCCACCAGCTTCTCCAGCCAACATATAATATTAAATAGTAGGTGATCTCATTACTATTATCAGAATTTTAAACCCATCTTAACATTTTTTGGAGCAATAAAATTTAAGCGAAATTTTTCCCCATCTGTACATAAGCGTACCCATTTTGAACTCCGCGATTTTTGAAAATATACTGCTTTTTCAGATGGCATAGTTTTGGCCTCTTATTTTTCAAAAAACATAATATTATGGCAACAAATGAAAAATTAATCGAGGTTTTAAATGACCTGATTGAAATTAACAACGACCGGGTTAATGGTTATGAAAAAGCGGCAGATGAAACAAAAGACATTGACGTTGACTTACAAGCGATTTTTCATACTATGGCAAATGATAGCAGGCAATATGCGACCGAATTAACGCATAAAGTAAGTGAATTGGGCGGCGAAGCGGCTACAGGTAGTACAAACCGGGGAAAGATTTACCGGGTTTGGATGGACGTTAAGTCAACATTCACAGGGTCTGATCGCCAATCGATCCTGGAGTCATGTGAGTTCGGCGAGGACAATGCTCAGAAAGCTTATACTGAGGCGCTTGCATCAGATGCTGAAATTGATGCTGAAACAAGGCAACTGATCACCGATCAGCAGGCATCACTTAAAAGTGCGCATAATAAAATAAAAGGTTACAGAGATGTGCATAAAGCAGTAAATGCTTAATTATTTTTTCGATAGATGTTTAAAAATAGCCGGGCTCTTCGCCTGGCTGTTTTTTTGTGTACGCTACATATTGTACTTTTTATCAGCGAGAGCTACCCGCTGCGACTGAATTATTTTGTCAGAAGTAGAATTAGAGCCAGGTTTAATTAATTTCCCTTATGGCATTACAATGCATTTTTTATTTTGACAACAAATAATTCAGGCGTGATCTCGCCTGGTTTTATTGATGAGATATCAATGATGCAATCACTGACAGATTGGTTTTAAAACCAAGGCCTTTTTAATTCCAAGAATACTTGCACTCGCACCTGCAGGCGCTTTAATTGAGTAACCTTACCTGTGAACTATAACCTGGAACGATCGAGTAAAGATCCTTATCATAGGTCATGGCCAAACCTTTAAGATCACCGCTTAAGAACAAACCACTTTTCTGAGCCGGTACCGGTATAAAATTTCCTTTACCATCGCCCTTCAGCAACAGTCTTAAAGAAGCATCTATCCAACCATACACCACTTCGGTGGAATGAGAATTGCCCTCAACTACCAGGTCAGCATAAGCAGCGCCATTTGAATAAAAGGCATTTTTTAACCCCCATTTTTCTGTCACGTCTTCAAGGTGCCCGTTGTTCCTGAATATATAATTAGAAACATGGATGCCTTTTAATTTCCCCAGCATTTCCCTGGTGCTTTTTACTTTATCCGGAACGGTACCGAATGGGTTGTTGTCCGCATTGTAACTTAGAAAATAAAGGTCAGTAATGTTCTTTGCGAAACCGTTCGTGACATAGCTATCGCGCCAGCCATCATTGTCAAAGCCTGACAACAATACACTCCAGCTCCAGTCGGTAGCATTCATACCCGATAGTTGCGCGATGCCAGAGAAAAAAGTGGTGCCGGCAGCATTGGCGCCTTGGCTTAACTGCAACATGTTGCGCATGTATTCATCCACATAACCGGCCTTTTGCCGCAACGCAAAATTTTCATTGTCGGCCCGCGCAATCATGGTTTTTCTTCGCTCATTATTTTGTGGCAACATATCCAATACCATGATATTTGGCTTCGCGTCGTTGTTGATATCGGCTACATCCACCCCCATGCCATTATAGGTTTGATGGCGCATACTTTGCGCGGCAGATTCTTTAAAGGTTTTGTTTTGTTGATTGATCAGCAGTTGGTCGTTGGGCAGTTTGTTGGACGAAAAGGTGAGAAGAAAAAAAACAAGATAAAATAAAAATAGAAACCTGCAGAATGGTAAAAGGAGCGGTCCTCCCTTTTTTAAAAAACCGTCTTACTTCAGGAATTGAAGAACTTGTCATGGCAATTTGTTTGTGGTTGGAAGAATAAAAATTAGTTATTGAAGCATTGCATTAATCTGCGAATCGTTAGTTGAATAGTGAAGTAATCGTACTAAAAATATTGTATTCAATTCTGTTTCCAAGCAGTGGAATATTCAGCTTAATGAATTGCCAATTTTTTAATAGAGTGGCTGGCTTTATTTAGAAACAGCCCGATTTGCCAGGATATTTCCAAACTCGGCAGAGTTACGTCTTTTAGCAAAATATCAATAACTGCTTCTGCTTCATCTGGGTCAGGTGCGGATTGCCAAAATAATTGAATAGAATACTAATCACTACCGATTTTAAAATTATTTAAACGCTAATTTCGATGAACCGTTAGTTGTGTCTTTTTCATCTATACAAGTCGCTTTTTATTTGGCTGATCTGAAAATAATTGCTGGCAATAAAACGGTAAATAATGAAATAAGCCCGGCAATGCAAGGGATGATTTCTAATAGAAGATCAATATCTTTAATTCGTAATTTATAATAGGGAAAGACCTCACATCACATAATTTTTTCGAAATAATTCCAATAAAATTTTATTGTAAATTACCACCAGGTTATTTTTAAAAGATCAGTGGTTAAATGATCGCACATGCAGTTAAACAAAATTAAATGAGGAGACTAAATATTTATTCCGAAACAATTGCTACAAAAAAAACCACCAGCAAGAAAAAGAAACTTGCCGGTGTTCATTACAGGTTTTTAGTGCTGGTTATATTTTTTTTACAGGTTAATTCATTCGCTCAAAATATAGCTCCGAATGTCAAACGCATTGTGTTTTTAGGCAATAGCATTACCTGGGCCGGTGAGTACGTAAATGATGTGGAAGCCTACCTGGTGGCTCATTATCCCAACAGGCATTTTGAATTTATCAATGTCGGCCTCGCAAGTGAAACTGTTTCCGGCCTTTCGGAACCAGGTCATGCAGATGGCGCTTTTCCAAGGCCCGATCTTCATGAACGACTCGCCCGTGTACTTGATAAAACCAAACCTGACCTGGTATTTGCCTGCTACGGAATGAATGATGGCATCTACCTGCCATTCGATAAAGGGCGTTTTCAAAAATTTAAAGATGGCATCAACTGGCTGCATGATGAAGTGGTGAAAACCGGCGCGCGCCTGGTACATATTACCCCACCCGTTTATGATGAATTGCGAGCCGGTCATTTAGGTTATGAAGCTGTGCTTGAGCAATATTCAAATTGGCTGCTGGCCTTGCGGTCCTCCAAAAAATGGGAGGTGATTGATATTCATCACCCGATGCAGAAATACCTGGCAGCACATCGTAAACTGGATGCTGAATTTAAAGTGGATGGCTTCTCGCTCGCTGAGGATGGTGTACACCCTGGTGAGGCCGGACATTGGATCATGGCGAAACAAATATTATTATATTTAGGATGTAAAGAAGTGACAAATTCACAGGGGATCTTAAATAATTTGACTTTAATACCGAACGGACCGCAAATTTTAAAACTCGTTGTGCAGCGACAAAATATGATGCGCGATGCCTGGCTCACCGAAACAAAACATCTGCGCCCTGGATTACCTGTCGGACTTCCATCTAAAGAAGCAGAAGAATTGGCGGGTGAAATAGAAAATCAACTATTGATGCTGACTCAAAATAACAAGACGACCATACAAGCTGATTCACTCACCTACTCAACATGGATGGGTTTTAAAAGAGTTGACTTAGTTATCAGCGGAAGAAAATGTTTGATTATTGAACCTGTCAAACCGGCCGAAGGTAAGCCATGGATCTGGCGAACAGAATTTTTTGGACATGAACCGCAGGGCGATAGTACACTGGCGTCAAAAGGATTTCATGTGGTGTATATGGATATGCAGGATATGTATGGCGCACCGGTTTCGCTTGCCCTGATGGATAAATTTTATAGCTATCTCACTGTTCAACAAAAGCTTAATAAAAAGACAGTGCTGGAAGGCTTCAGCAGGGGAGGCATGTTTGCTTTTAACTGGGCAGCAAAAAACCCTGGAAAGGTCAGCAGTATCTATGTAGACGCACCGGTTTGCGATTTTAAAAGCTGGCCTGGTGGCAAAGGTAAAGGCGCAGGTTCTGCGGATGATTGGAACAGGTTAAAAAAAGTGTACGGCTTTGCAACCGACCAGGCGGCCATGGACTACAAGTTTAATCCAATTGATAACCTGGCGCCTTTGGCAAAAGCCAACATACCCATTTTGTGTGTATGCGGAGAAACCGATGACATTGTCCCAATGGATGAAAATATAAACATTGTTGAGAAAAGATATAAGGAAATGGGCGGAACAATTAAAATAATAGCAAAGGCCAACAATGGCCACCATCCTCATAGTTTGAAAGATCCTGCCCCTATCGTTGACTTCATATTATCTTACATCCGTTAGCCAGCCTGCGGTCCGGTATCAAAAACGTTTAAATTAATGATAAGAGTTTTTATAATAGCATTTTTTTTCTTGATAAATAACCTGGTCGATGCACAGGTTACTTTTTATGTATCGCCAAAGGGAAATTATGACAAAGGACCAGGATCAACATTTTTTTATTCCCTTGATGCCGCTTTGCTAAATGCCCTGGCTCAGGAAAATAAGGATGTAACGATCGTAATGCGGGCGGGCACCTATTATCCTGATAGTACCATTGTTATAAATGCTGCCGGTTATAAGTTAAAGTCATTGCACATCACGGCATATAAAGAAGAAAAGGTAATCATCAGTGGAGCGATGCCTGTCAAAAAAAAATGGAATTTACCAGGCTTCAATTGATTTAGGGTTAGCTCCCGACCGGCTTTTTATGTCCGGCAAAAGTCTTGTGATGGCAAGGTTTCCTGACTACGACTCAACGGCCCGCATTTTCAATGGCGCATCTGAAGGTGCCACCAGTAAAGAAAGAGTAGCGGGCTGGAAGAACCCGGCTGGAGGTTATTTGCATGCGCTTCACCAGGGCGAGTGGGGTGGTTTTCATTTTTTGATAACGAGTAAAAATACTAATGGAGAGCTGGTGCTTGAAGGCGGATGGCAAAATAACCGGTCTGCGCCATTGCATCCAAAGTACAGGTTTGTCGAAAATATTTTTGAAGAGCTGGATGCGCCTGGTGAATGGTTTTACAACTCCGGATCAAAGACATTGTATGTATATCCGCCGACCGGGTCAGACATACACAAAGAAAATTTTTATGTCAGCCGGCTCAATGATCTGTTGGTTATAAAAGGCGATTCGGCCAACCCGGTTAAAAATGTCACCATTAGTAATATTTGTTTTACGGCCACCAACCGTACGTTTATGTTAACTAAAGAGCCATTGCTGAGAAGTGACTGGACGATTTACAGGGGAGGAGCGGTTTTGTTGGATGGTACCGAAAATATAGCGATCAGCAACTGTAAATTTGAAAGTCTTGGTGGCAACGCAGTGTTTTTGAGCAATTATAACAGGAAAGATTCTATCAGCAACAACCACATTTTTAACATTGGTGGTAGTGCCATATCCTTTGTCGGAAATGCTAACGCTGTAAGGTCACCCTTGTTTAATTATAATCAGAGTATGCCCTGGGCGGAAATAGATTTGACGCCGGGCCCGCTATCTGGTAACTATCCCTCGCATTGCGTTGCAAATGGTAATTTAATTCACGATATCGGGCAGGTTGAGAAGCAGGTAGCAGGTATAGAAATCTCCATGTCATCCGGCATCAATGTTTCACACAACACCATCTATCATGTACCACGGGCGGGTATAAATATTGGTGACGGCTGTTGGGGCGGAGATACGATCGAATTCAATGATGTTTTTAATACGGTACTTGAAACCGGCGACCATGGCGCTTTTAATTCATGGGGCAGGGATAGGTTCTGGAATCCTGACAGGCAGGTAATCGATAGTATTGTTGCGGCAAAACCGGGGCTTGAATTGCTGGATGTAGTGGAGCCAATAGTAATCCGCAACAACCGTTTTCAATGTGACCATGGTTGGGATATTGACCTCGATGACGGCAGCAGTAATTACAAAATCTACAATAATATTTGTCTTAGCGGCGGACTAAAATTGCGTGAAGGCTACCATCGGACAGTAACAAATAATATAATCATCAATAATACTTTTCACCCGCATGTTTGGTTGAAAAACAGCGGTGATGTATTTACACATAACATCGTCACCTCGGCTTATGCGCCCATCCTGATGAATAACTGGGGTAATGAAATTGATAGCAATTTTTTCCTTTTTGAAGATGGCCTGGAGAAGTCGAAGGCTTTGGGGCTTGATGAAAACAGTCGCTGGGGCGATCCTTTATTTATCAATGCGAAGCAAAATAATTATCGATTAAAAGCAGGCTCGCCGGCATTAAAAGTTGGTTTTGAAAATTTTAACGGCAATTTTGGCGTTACCAGCATCAATTTAAAAAAGATAGCTGAAAAACCTTCTTTACGCACCTTGCAATTTTCATCAAAAGAAACAAAAGGAAAAACTGCTGTATGGCTTGGTGCAACTATAAAAAATATTGAAACCCTTGGAGAAAGGTCCGCCGCGGGATTGCACAACAATGAAGGCGCACTGATAGCCGGACTTCCCTCCTCATCTTTGGCAGCAAAGAGTAAATTACAAAACGGAGATATAATTATTGCGCTGGGAGATGTTCCCGTGAAGTCTTTGTACGACCTGTTGCAGGTCTATCAAAAAATAAAATGGATGGGAAAAACGGAATGCACAATTATGCGTAATCAATCGGAACAAAAAATAGATGTCTTGTTTAAAGAATAACGCTACATTGAAAAAGCGAATAAGTGAATAAAGCAAGCCAGTCTAATTCGTGCATTCGCGGCATAAAAAATTCATTGATACCTGTGTCATCACACATGAAAAATATTACTTTTTACCAAAAATTCTTTTTGATAATTTAGCGGGGTCTTGTTAGTGATCAGTTTAAAATATTTATGAAAGCTGGCGAAATTGAAGAAACCACTTTCGAAACAAATTTGCTTGATGCTTATTTTGTTTTCTATCAAAAGCTTGCACGCCATGCCTACCCTTATCTCGATCAGAAAATTTGAATAGGTCTTTTTTGTTTTCGATTTAAAATACCGGCAAAAAGAATTTGGGCTGATGTAAGCAATTGCGGCGATCTCTTCCAGTTGTATTTTTTTCTTATAATTAGCCAGTGAATATTGATAAACAACATTGATCCGGTCATTTTCAGATTCTTTCATAACCGGTTGAAAAGTACCTGAAGAAAGTGCCATTATTTCGTCCGATTCTGAAATGGTTAAGAGGGCCTCGTGAAGCAGCAGTATTTTCCGCGGCCCGTCAGCTTTTAGCATTTTTTCTAAAACTATTCCAATATAATCCCTGGTACTTCCAAATAATTTAATGCCCCTTTTTGCTTTTTCCAACGTATTCTTTAAGGGCAGGTTCTCAGGGATATCAAGAAAACTATCGCCCCAAAAATTCTCGCAGAAATGAGCGACAAATATATTCGGCGTATCGGTATTGCCCGAAAAGTAGCGCTGGTCAAAACTCCAGAAGTGGGGTAAATTGGCGCCTATCAAAATGACGTCACCGGAATTAAAGGTTTTGATGCTGTCACCTATAAATTGGGTGCCATTGCCTTCTTTAATATAAATTAATTCTGCCTCAGGATGATAATGCCAGTGATTGTTTATAAAAGGCACGTTGTCTTGGCGGACACTAAATGAGCAGGCGGGACCGGAAGAAACTTTTAACAACTGTGGTTTCATAAGTTTAGCAATTCTTTTGTTAAGTTAATAAATTTATTCTTAATCTTTATGGTAAACGACAAATAATGCCAAAATAGCTTAGGTTTTAGTAAATAACACAAACTTTAAATATTTTAGTTCCAGGTGATTTTTATGCACGATTAAAATAAAATCCTTAAACCGGTCACCGGTCAAACTTGCTGAAATGGATCTCCGCTCCCCGTAAGACATGTGCTTTAATTATTCGCTGCTTTTAAAAATGAGTATAGCAGGTGTATAAAAATTTGGTTATGGAATGCATTGTTAAAAAGACCTTGTTGTTATTCCTTAATCCACTATTTTTAAAAATAAAATACATCAGATGAAATTTGGACAATGGCTGGCGTGCAGGATGCTCATCATCACATGCCTTTGAAATAACTGCTTTTCCAAATTACATGCGCAGGAAAATTTCCTGTTGAAAGCAAGCAACTACGAAAGTTATATCGGGCAGTTTAACAAAGATGACAATGAAATTTACCTGGAATATTTTTCTAATGATTCGGCCTGGTCGTTTTTAAAATCCAATATTCCGCTGCTGGATTGTCCGGATAAAAATATTGAGCTCACCTATTATTTTCGGTGGTGGACCTTTCGTAAACATCTCAAACAAACGCCCGATGGATTTATTATTTCAGAATTTCTTCCGCAGGTTCCCTGGTCGGGTAAATACAATTCTATTAATTGCGCGGCCGCGCAACATATTTATGAAGGCAGGTGGCTGCATGATAAAAAATACATCAATGATTATACAAATTTTTGGCTGAAAAAGGGAGGTGATTTGAGGAGTTATAGTTTTTGGATCGCCGACGCCATTTGGGCTGATTATAGTGTTAGCAATGACTCATCTTTGATGAACGGTTTGCTACCGGACCTTGTTGAGAATTATAAACAGTGGGAGATAGGCAGAACGTTGCAACAAAATTTTATCGGTAAAAACGCGGATGGATTATTTAGCCAGGTAGATGACCGCGATGGAATGGAGATGTCGATCAGCCATAATGGTAAGCGCCCGACTATCAATTCCTACATGTATGGCGATGCTATCGCGATTGCAAAAATGGCGCGACTAAAAAATGACCTTGCGCTGGAAAAGAATTTTACTCAAAAAGCGGGTTCAATAAAGGCATTGGTGCTGGCCAAACTCTGGGATAAAAAAGATTCATTTTTCAAAGTTCTTCCCAATGATAAAATACAATTAGTAGCGGTTAAAGAACTGATCGGGTACACGCCCTGGTATTTTAACATGCCCCCATCCGGCAAAGGTTATGAACAGGCATGGAGATACCTGCAATTAAAAACTGCATTCAACGCACCATATGGATTAACTACGGCGGAGCAGTCTGATCCCGAATTTGAGTTGGCTTATACGGGTCATGAGTGTCAATGGAACGGCCCGAGTTGGCCATTCGCAACATCGATGACGCTTACTGCAATGGCCAATGTGTTAAATAATTATAAGCAATCTGCGATAGTTCCCGATGATTATTTTAACCAGTTAACCACCTATGCAAAATCGCAGCGCCGCATAGATAGTAATGGCAAGGTACTGCCCTGGATCGATGAAGTATTAAATCCGTATACCGGTGATTGGATATCCCGCACCATATTGGAAGGGTTGGGCTGGCCCGCAAAGATCGGCGGAGAAGAAAGAGGTAAAGATTATAACCATTCCACTTTCTGCGACCTGGTAATCTCCGGCCTGATCGGCCTGCGCCCACAGCCAGGAAATACGGTTATCATTAATCCGCTGGTGCCAAAAAATACCTGGGATTGGTTTTGCCTCGATAATATTTCATATCATGGTAAAACACTGACGGTGGTCTATGACCGGTACGGAAAAAAATATAACAAGGGCAAAGGGCTAATGTGTTTTGTTGACGGGAAGTTAATGGCGCATTCTGATGAGATTGGTAAGATGGAATTTTTCTTGCGGTGAATTGTGGCGGTACGATAGCTGAAGATTTGCTTCATAAATTCATAGAAAAAAGTAAACGTACCCAATTTATATATCCAGCTTTTAAAAGTATGACTTCAGTTGTTAGTCAGAGATGCAACAATGGCGGGCTGAGTAGATAGTGTTTGCAAGAAAACGCTGAAAACCTTTACAGACAATGAATTGTGGAGATTTTTCCTGTTGAATATTATTAATCTGACACTAAATAAATGGCCTAAAATAAAATATTACTGAGCTGTTTAATAAAAGGCATTTAAGTGTGGCCACTGTTTAATCTTCTATACCAGTATGCGGGTTAGCTGCCTTTCGTTGGTTCGGTTCCGATGAAATCGGAATTGAAAAAATGCGCAGCCTGTTTTTTCAAAGAAGCAAAAACAGCGGCATTCCGGTTATCCGCCAGCTGGCGGACCGGCTGTGGAGGCAAAAGTAGAGCGTTGACAGGTAGTTGGTGAAGTGAAGATTCGGATTAGAAAATATTCTAAAACCCTTACCAGCTATTAATAACAGCGTTTTCTTGCAGACACTAAATACCGGAATGACTGTATGTTTAATCCGGTTTTTAGAAGCATGACTTCGCTTGTTGGCCAGGAAACGCAACAATCGCGAATTGAGTAGCACACAGCTTTCCAATGTTTACCTGAATAAATAAAAAGTCTGCTCAAAAGATTGCTTATCCCAATATGAACTCCTGCGCCTTATCTTTGATAAAACCACTACTGCTATGCGTTCCACCGCAACTATTCAAAAAGGACCTGCCAATATTTCTACGGAAATACTTGCCGGTTTGTCTTCGTTTCTTGCCACCGCATACATAATTGTCGTTAATCCATCGATCTTGAGCCAGGCCGGAATGCCTTTTTCCGCGGTGCTGACAGCTACGATACTGGTGTCATTTTTTAGTAGCCTTGCCATGGGGCTATATGCCCGCAATCCAATATTGGTAGCGCCTGGCATGGGACTAAATGCCTTCTTCACTTTCACAGCCGTGCTTACTTTGAAGATAAGCTGGCAGGTTGCGCTTGGCGCAGTGTTTTGGTCAGGGATTATTTTTTTACTGCTATCTGTTTTTAATATCCGCACTTATATTGTGAGGGCCATTCCCAAAACTTTACGCTACGCTATTTCAGCCGGTATCGGTTTATTCATCACCCTGATCGGCCTGGCAAACGCAAAATTTATTATCGCCAATCCCGCCACGATTATTGGCCCGGGAAGGTTAACTGCTCCTGTGCTCACTTTTATCGCTGGCCTGTCCATAACAGCCATCTTACTTGTAAAAAAAATAAAAGGTGGTATTCTTGCCGGCATTGTAATTACCAGTTTACTGGCCTGGCCCATCGGCAGGTGGTGGGGTGGAACTGTTCCTATCATTCATATTATTGATGTTGTATCAATGCCTGACTTTAGCCTTCTTTTTCAATTGGACATTTTCCACTCATTTCAATGGAGCATGGTACCCGTAATATTTGCATTCGTGTTTACAGATATGTTCGATAGCCTGTCCACCTTCGTCGGTTTATCCGAAGCCGCAGGTTTAACGGACGAACACGGGGAGCCGCGCAATATAAAACGCTCACTCATAGTGGACGCCTTTTCTACAACGATCGCCGGGCTCGCAGGTAGCAGTCCGGGTACGGCTTATATTGAATCCGCCGTGGGAATAGAGCAGGGTGGACGTACCGGGCTTACGGCCATCACGGGCGCTATATTATTTTTACCTTTTCTTTTTTTATCTCCGCTGATCAGTGCTATACCCGCCGTGGCGACCGCGCCTGCACTGGTGCTGGTAGGTGTTTTTATGATGAAGCCAGTGATAAAAATAAACTGGACTCAGCTCAATGAAGCAATCCCAGCTTTTATAGCAATGGTGCTGATCCCATTTACTTATTCGATCACGCAGGGCATCATCTGGGGATTTTTAAGCTGGACCATTTTACAGGTGGCAGCCGGCAAGGCGAGAGACATAAGTATTGCGCTATGGATAATCGATGTTTTCGCCACACTTGCTTTGATCATTTAAAAAATTGACATGAAAAAATTAATAGCACTTTTAATTGTATGTCTTGGTTGCGGACTGCTAACAACAGGGCAGCATGTCACCGGTTTACTGGGTGCCTTTCCGGCGGAACTGGTGTTGCTGCAAAGCAAAATGGAAAACAAGACCGACACTATTATTCAAAAGATACATTTTATTAAAGGCTTGCTCAATGGTAAAACGGTAGTGTTAGCACAAACCGGTGTGGGCAAAGTAAACGCTGCCATTACTACCACGTTGATGATAGAGCATTTTAACCCGGGAGAGATTATATTTTCAGGCATCGCCGGCGGCATAGATACGAGTCTTGCACCAGGTGATATTGTAATTGCCACAAAGGTGGCGTATCATGATTATGGCATAGTGACAGATACCGGTATGGCGTATGGCCCCAGCCGCAGTGCGGTCACTATGCAGTTGAACCCGATGTATTTTAACTCTGACAGCAACCTGATTGACAAAGCGGTTGCCGCTGCCGGCAAACTGTTACTCGAAAAAGTTAGCCGGGCAGAAGGAGAGTTTTTACCAGTTATAAAAAAAGGCATTATTGTAACCGGTGATGTATTTGTTTCCGCTGAAACGATCACCCGGCGCTTGCGCGACGAGCTTCATGCTGCAGCCACAGAAATGGAAGGAGCCGCCATTGCCCAAACCTGTTTTCAGCAAAATATTCCCTGCTTAATTATCCGCAGTCTCAGTGATAAGGCAAATGGCAAAGCGAGAAAGGACATGATGAGTTTTTATGAAGTGGCAGCGAGGAATGCGGCTATGCTGGTGATCGCGATCGTGGGAGAATTGAAATAAGGGGCTGCCAAAGCTGGCAAGGGTTATCAGCCTTTATCTTACAGAATGATCATAAAGAGCCGCTACCAGGGTTGACAATCCAGCTCAGCATATTAGGTGAAATCAAAAGGGCACCAGGTAAGGATCGTTCAGAATGGGTTGCAAAATTTTATGTACTGGTTTGATCTTTGCTGATTGTAATTGTAAAAGTACTGTATGAAATTAGAAATAGGCACCAATG
Source organism: Ferruginibacter sp. (assembly GCA_039916545.1). Taxonomy (GTDB): domain Bacteria; phylum Bacteroidota; class Bacteroidia; order Chitinophagales; family Chitinophagaceae; genus Ferruginibacter. The sequence continues at coordinate 4,745 of JBDSLD010000325.1, read as the reverse complement.
ATCATTTTGAAGTAAGGAACGAAAAATACAGTGCCGCCATTGCAGGGAGCTTTAGCGTACTCTATTTATCCGACCTGCATTTTAACCGCAACAGCAATGCGATCGCACTGAAAATGATCAGCCGGATCAATCAACTCGATCCGGACATTATTTTACTGGGCGGCGATTATGTAGATTTTAAAACGCAACTGGTTCACCTGGAAACATTGCTAAAATCTATTTCGCATAGAGACAATGTTTTTGCCATAGCCGGTAACCATGATTATGCCTTTGGCGTGGATACGATCCGGAAAATGATGGAGGTACATAAAATTGGCTGGATCGAAAATAGTTCGGTTAATATCACCGTCAAAAATACCAGTGTGCAGATTGATGGAACCCAGCCATCTGCACACAGTAATACGTCCGATTTTTCTATTCTGTGCCTGCATCACCCGGTTGATATCATTCGTTTTAAACAGAAATACAACCTGGTGTTCGCCGGTCATTTGCACGGTTGCCAGCTGGTATTTTGGCAAAATGAAAAAGGGCTTTATCCCGGCAGGTTATTATTCAAATGGAATATGTTAAAAAAGGAGATCGATAATGCCCATTTCTATATTAGCAAAGGTTTGGGAGGCCGCGTGCCGTTGCGGTTTAATTGCAGCAAGGAAATGGTGCTGGTAGAGGTGAAAGGGCATGAGAAGTAAGGTACAATAGCATTAGACGTTATCTATATAATAATTCAAATATCCATTTCCCTGATCACTGTTTTCAATTGTCCGCTGGAGGCGCGGTTGATGAAAGCCAGGTTCACTGATCTTTGGAGCCAGTATAATTATATCTTTTATGTAATCGATGGCAGGAAGATCTGGCATACGGCGCAGGGCTCTTACGACCTGCAAAAAGGTAGCTGCGTATTTGTGCAAAAAGGCGCCTGTATCATCGAGCAATTTTTCGACACGGGTTTTTGCCTTGTACTATTTTTTATACCGGATGAATTTATATGCGACACCTTAAAAACAAAATCGGCCCCGATTGTTAAAAGCGTACATAAGTATGGTCCGGTTATTATGCTGGATACCAGTGAAACCCTGGCTGCTTTTTTTCTCTCCATGTCTTCTTATTTTGCCGGCAATAAAGAACCGGACCAGTCGCTGCTGGAGTTGAAATTCAGGGAACTCATCCTGACTGTTGCTATAATCCGCGCAATGCGGAGTTGCTTTCTTACTTCTGCTCTTTATTGCACGAGCCTCAATCCATATCGTTAAAAAGGGTGATGAATGACAACTATTGTTTTAACCTGAAACTTGAACAATACGCTGAACTCAGCAACCGCAGCTTATCTGCATTTAAAAGAGACTTTCAAAAACAGTTCAATACTACGCCCGGTAAATGGCTGTTGCAAAAAAGACTGGACCATGGCCTTCACCTGCTCAGCAATATGAATAAAACAGTGGGTGAGGCTTCTTTTGAAAGCGGCTTTGAAAGTCCTTCCCATTTTAGCCGTTCCTTCAAAGAGCGTTTTGGCATGGCTCCAACCACGATCCGGCAAACGGCTACCGCCGGAACTATTTAGCATGGAGCTTGCATTCTTGTCGTTGTAAAGTTTGCTTGTGCTACTCAAATTCCTCAAGATGAGAAGGGCGTGGCGCTAATTGTAGAAAAATAATATACTTCATTCTGCACCGGATCAATTGATTTTTCTAAGTTTTCCCCAATTGTTTAAAGTTGATAAAATGTAACGGAAATAATATCTAACAGTTCTATTATCTCAACAAACTTTTAAAATATAGCGCCTGCATGGCACTGTTTTTTGCTATTGATCAGTATTAAATCATTTAAAAAAATAAATTATGGCAACTACAGAAGCGACACCCGCTGCTATCACAAAGCACATGGAATCAACTATTGACTTAATAGACGAACATGTAAAAAAAGAATCTGTTACCGGCGTTTCCAATGCAATCAGCAGCTGGATCAAAACACTGGAAGATCACAAGGAATTCAAAGGCATTGCTGCCGACCTGGAGGAACTTAAAACTGCTGTTTCTGAAAAGAATGGAAAACAAATTGTTAGCCTGATGACCAAATTGGGAGCAGAAACAACCAAGGTTGCAGACAAAGCAGAAGAAGGACAATCCATGAAGATCAAAGGGCTGGGCAAAGCATTATCAGCTGCAGCAAAGGCACTCGGAAAATTTGCAAAATAAAATTATCATGTTTCTTTGTGGCAACATTTGCAATAGCTGTAGGTGATAAGGACGGTGAATGAACAGCCTACTCCATATCCAACAAATCAACAGCAGGCAAATGTTGCCGTAAAGTAACAAGTACTGTATTACCCCTGGCCGCCGGCCATACTAACAAACTATGCCAGGTCCTCCGCCAGCCGGCTTTTATACTGCCCTCCGGTTGCACCCTGAATTAATAGTTGTGATTATAAACAATTCCGTGATATTTTTTTTCAAAAAATTTCTACAAATTCTAAACATTTGCATAGGCTTGCTGTTATGGCTGTTGCCGAAAGAGAAATACATATCAATTTATATATTTCAGTTATTTTAATATTTTTATCAATATCTAATTAGTATTTATGGCCTATCAGAATATATTATTAATAGATGATGATGCAGATGACCAGGAGATTTTTCTAAGTGCCATGGAGATCGCCGCAGATTCAGTCAACTGTGTTGCTATTGGTAATGCAAAGGAGGCCTTGAAAAAACTGACTGATAAAGATGTTGCTGCGGACCTGATCTTTCTTGACCTTAACATGCCCATCATGTCGGGTCAACAGTTTCTCACGGAGTTTAAAAAACTGGATTCATTAAAAGATATCCCGGTTATTATCTTGTCCACTTCTTCCAACCCTTCTACCATCCGGCAAACCAAAGAAATGGGGGCAAGGGAATTTATTACAAAGCCGGAAAAGTTTAATGACCTCGTTGTTAAACTTCAGTCCATTCTTGATTAGCTTCCACATTTTTCTCTTTTTTTTCTTTCATATATTTGGCAGATCATTTATTATATGAAATTATCTACAAAAGAAGGGGAAAATTTTGCCTTCCTGGCCGGTGGGGGAGAAATGAGCGATCTGATCCGGACTTTTGATTGGGCAAATACTCCACCGGGACCTATAGCGCAATGGCCCTTGAGTCTGCGTACAACGCTGGGTATTATGCTTCATTCCGCTTTCCCCATGTTTTTATTTTGGGGAAAGGACCTTACCTGCTTCTACAATGATGCCTACCGGCCCAGTCTTGGGATAGACGGCAAACATCCGGCAATCGGTAAAACGGCGAAAACCGTATGGCCGGATATCTGGGAATTTATCGGCCCGCTGATTGAAAAAGTAATTAATACCGGTAAGCCTGTGTGGTTCGAGGACCAGTTCCTTCCTATTTACCGCAACGGCAGAATGGAAGATGTTTACTGGACTTTCAGCTATAGCCCTGCGTACGATGATTTGGGTGGAATAAACGGCGTGTTCGTCACCTGTACGGAAACTACTCATAAAGTGCAAATAATTAACAGGCTCTATGAATCTGAAACACGTTTTCAATACCTGATCCAGGAAGCCACTGTTGGTATTATTGTATTGGAAGGAGAAGAAATGATCATCAGGATCGTAAACAAAGCTTATGGTAAGTTGATCAATAAAGCTCCTGCAGACCTGATCAGTAAGCCGTTGTTTAACATTATCCCGGAAACAGAACCGTATTTCAGGAAACTTATCGATGAGGTCAGGATAACCGGCAAACCATATTATTTATATGACTACCCATATTTTATTTTTACAGAAGGCAAGAAGAAAGAAGGTTTTCTAAATGTTATTTACCAGTCATACCAACAGGATGGTGACCGCATTAACGGTGTGATGGCTTTATGCCAGGACGTAACGGAACAGGTACTTGCCCGTAAAAAAATGGAGAAAAGCGAGCAGCAGGTAAGGGCACTGGTGGAAAGCGCTCCGTTTCCAATAGCAGTGTACGAAGGAAGGGAGATGAGGATCATACTTGCCAACCAGTCCATTATCGATGTGTGGAAGAAGGGAAATGATGTGATCGGAAAATTATACACTGAAATACTTCCTGAGCTTGACAACCAGGAGATCTTTGAGCAGGTAAGCAATGTGTACACAACAGGCATTCCATATCACGCCAGGAATCAACGGGTTGATCTGAATGTAGCTGGTAAATTACAATCTTATTATTTCAACTATAGTTTTACACCCTTGTTCGATACCGCGGGCAAGATTTATGGTGTAATGAATACAGCGGCAGAGACGACGGACCTGAACCTGGCTAAACTTAGGGTGGAGCGAAGTGAGCAAAATTTTCGTAGCATGATCCTGCAGGCACCGGTTGCCATGTGTATCATGCTTGGCCCGTCGCACGTGGTAGAAGTTGCCAATCAACTTATGATCGAACTTTGGGGTAAGCCAATGGCAGATGTAATGAACAAGCCGATATTTGAAGGTTTGCCTGATGCAATGGAACAGGGGCTGGAGAAATTGCTGGCGGATGTGTACAATACCGGCGAAACATTTAAAGCCAGCGAGCGACCGGTGATCTTAAAGCGCAACGGAAAACTGGAGACGGTCTACCAGGATTTTGCATACGAAGCATATCGGGATGGGGATGGGACAATATTGGGAATACTGGCTATCTCTATTGATGTGACTCAACAAGTGTTGGCAAGGCAGAAGATAGAAGAAAAAGTAGCAGAGCGTACCAACGAGTTAGCAATGGCAAACAGCAACC
>JBDSLD010000324.1:0-2745 GCA_039916545.1 Ferruginibacter sp. | reverse complement strand
TTTTAGCGCGATGTTTGTGGTTACCTGTTTTGACTACCGCAGAAATACAGCCAGGTAAAATGATAAAGTTTTTATCCTCAATTATTATTATTTTATCGGGCTTAAAATAAAACGATTGCAGTAACTTGCTTTAACTTTTTATAAGCCGCATTACATGCCTGATTTCTCTCAGCAACCAAATAAAAATTAAGGATGAAAAATAGCTATTTGCTTATATTGATATTGATTACCACAGCTCCTTCCTTATTGTTGTTTTCACAAAGCAAGCCGAAAGCACAATGGACCAGTCTTTTTAACGGTAAAGATTTGACCGGCTGGAAGCAATTGAATGGAAAGGCGACATACGAAGTGAAAAACGGGGAGATAATTGGTACCACTGTTATGAATGAGCCAAATAGTTTTTTGGCCACCCAAAAAAAGTATGGAGATTTTATCCTGGAAGTAGATTTCAAAGTGGACAGTACTATGAATTCTGGTATACAGTTCAGAAGCGAGATAAAAGATGCTGCCGATACCTGCAATGTAACAGATAAGGATATACCTGAAAGAGTACATGGCTATCAAATGGAAATTGATCCTTCTTCACGTGGATGGAGCGGTGGTATCTATGATGAGGCAAGAAGGGGCTGGCTTTACTCACTTGAAAATAATCCATCTGCAAAAACCGCATTTAAAAATAATCAATGGAACCATTACCGGCTCGAATGTATTGGTACCAGTATCCGCAGCTGGGTAAATGGTGTGGCGGCTGCGCACCTGGTAGATGCAATGACACCTGCAGGTTTTATCGCATTACAAGTACATGCCATCAGTGATCCTAAAGAAGCAGGAAAAGAAATTCGCTGGCGCAATGTACGCATACAGACAGACCATTTGAAGCCCTCACCACCGGATAATGTTTTTGTTATCAATACGATCCCCAATGATCTTTCACCCGATGAAAAAAGATCCGGCACACGTTTACTGTGGGATGGTAAAACAAGCAATGGGTGGCGCGGCGCATACAAAACATATTTTCCGGATAAGGTTTGGTACATAGAAAATGGCACTTTAAATGTGAAGGGTGCTAATGGTGCCGAATCTTCCAATGGCGGCGATCTTGTAACCACCGAACAATTTGGAGCGTTCGATCTGCAATTTGAATTTAAACTAACGGATACGGCTAACAGCGGCGTAAAATATTTTGTTACCGAGTCGGAAAAAAACAAGGGTTCGGCAATAGGACTCGAATACCAGATACTGGATGATGATGAGCATCCCGATGCAAAACTGGGATCAATTGGCAACCGGACCATGGCATCTCTTTATGACCTGATACCCGCATTGGAAATTACAAAAAGCCGGCGGGAGAAACTACCCATTGGCGAATGGAACCGCGGCAGGATCGTCGTATTTCCGGATGGAAAAATCGAACACTGGATCAATGGATGGAAAGTGGTAGAATACCAACGGGGTACACAATATTTTTATGCACTGGTTGCAAAAAGCAAATACAAGGATTGGCCAAATTTCGGCATGGCTGCCAAAGGGCATATACTTTTACAGGAACATGGAACGCATGTTGCTTTTAGAAGTATAAAGATCAGGGAGCTGTAGACTGGTAATTCATTACACATAATGACTGTGCTCATTCTGCATTTACTTTTGCATTTACAATTTAAAGCTACGATATGAAAAAAAATAATCGCCGTAATTTTATTAAAACATCTGCAAAAGCAGCTGCGGCAACTTATATCGCTACTATGGGTTTTAGCGCTAAAAGCTATGCCAATAGTATCGGTGCCAATGACCGTGTTCGATTGGGCGTTATAGGTTTTGCTGACAGGTTCAGGCAATCTCACCTGCCTTGTTTTATGGAGCATTACAAAGAGCTCAACTTCGATATAGTAGCTTTATCTGATATATGGAAATTAAGAAGGGAAGAGGGGCAGCAATACCTGAAACAAAAACTCGGTCATGAGATAACCGCCTGCAACAACAATGATGAATTACACGCTATGAAGGATATCGACGGCGTATTTATCGCTTCCGCGGATTTTCAACACGCATTACATGCCACAGATGCGGTGAAGGCGAAACGTGATGTGTATTGTGAAAAGCCATTTGCAGAAACCATGGATGATGCCCGCATCGCTTTTAAAACAATCAAAGCCTCCGACCGTATCGTACAGATCGGTTCGCAAAGACGGAGCGGAGCTAATTATATGGCCGCGGCGGAGTTTGTACAAAGCGGCAAATTTGGCCCCATCACCATGGTAGAATTAACCTGGAACGTAAACCAGCCCGGCCGCTGGCGGAGGCCCGCACTGGTTGCAAAATGCCGGGAAGAAGACCTGGACTGGAAACGCTACCTGATGAACCGGCCCTTTGAAACATTTGACCCGAGAAAATACCTGGAATTTCGTTTGTTCTGGCCGTATTCATCCGGCATGCCGGGCCAGTGGATGTCGCACCAGATCGACACCGTGCACTGGTTCAGTGGATTGCATCATCCAAGAAGCGTTACCGCCAACGGGGGTATTTATCAATGGAAAGATGGAAGAAGAAACTGGGACACTACCACCGCTGCTTTCGACTATGGCCCGGAAGCAGACCCTTCAACAGGTTTCCAGGTGGTATTTATGTCGCGTATGCATAATGGCGACGATAACCCTGCGGAAATATATTATTCCAATGGCGGCGAAATGAACCTGATCACTAATAAAGTGTCGCCGAATGGAGGTTTGACAGAAGACATGGCCAAAG
>JBDSLD010000323.1:0-11680 GCA_039916545.1 Ferruginibacter sp. | reverse complement strand
TTCTCAAGTTGATTGACGGGGATTAGCAACCTCACAAGACCATCCAATGTCCTGAAATAACCGTCCAGTAACTTTGTTCAATATCCAATGAAACCCAGCGAAGTCCAATGTCAATCAACTTATTTTTCTTTTTCGGTCCTGCCCCTACGAAATGAAAATCCCAGCCCTGCCGGCGCCCAAAACCGAGTAGTAGTAAGCAATGAGGCGCCCACGCACTAAGCCCTAAGTACCTGAAGTTACGAATATTTATTACCCCCGTTTCTGTGAATACGAAGGAGATCAAATTTCCATCGATACTTGTCCCGTTTTTAAAATGTGTACCAGTGCCTGTGCAATCCCTGAAAAACCTTATCCTGATTTTCCAGCGCTCCGGCTACGATACCGGCCTGCTTTTTATCAGCAATGAAAAAACAAAGTAGCGAAAACCATGCGCCGTACCGGCCCGTTGTTTCCTTGGCTTACTTGGTCATTGTATAGAAAAAAGCAGGCTTTTTTGTGCCCGTCCGTCAACCTTTTACCAGGTGGCACTTGAGTTTAGCAAAAAAATCGGGTAAGAGTGACTACTCTTACCCGTGCATTTAAATCTCCCTCCCTTCCAAAAACAGCACCCAATGGAGGCCGGTGACCAATCTGCCGAAGCCGATTGGTCATAATATAGGATAAGGCTCAATGGCTGCTGATATCCATACCAAAAATACCCACTCCGCAAAAACAGCAAGGTGAAAAACACGGAAAAGAAATTGTTTATTCCTGAAAAAAATAGTTGAAAAAACGTAGAAAAGAGCGTTTTATCACCCTTTAAAACCTCATTCCCGTATAAACGAGAACAGACATCTATCGTATTTTTGAGGGATCACTTTTGAATAATTTTCGTGGGCCGGTGTTTTCACCATTTTTTTATGAGGAATTTCTGCTTGAATACAAAAGCGAGATGCCTAACTTTCGAAATATAAATTTTGCATGGAAACAATCCCAGGCCTGATAAAATATTTTTTGTTATTAATAGCATTTACTGGGTTTCTGATCGGGCTTATTTATAGAAAAAAGCATAAAGAATTAAGCCATTTATATATTTACGCACTTGCTTCTTTTCTTCAAATTCTATACGTAGAAGTCGCAAACATGTTTTTCGATACTCCCGTTGTACACCTTGATTTAGTTTTTCAAGGAATTTCAATTCATCTATTTATAATCATAGAGTTCGTGTGTATATATTTATTTTTTCTAAAATGTTCTATTATAGACACGGCCTCAAAAAAAATTATAACGCTTGTTTCTTTAATCTTTTTACTTACACAAATATTAGCACTATTCTTTTTAAGAGACTTTTTGAAGTCTTACGAAAAATATTATTTTATTGAATCAATAATTATTATAATTCCCTGTTTTATTTATTTATACCAACTTTTTAAAGGACCTCCAATCCTAAAATTAGAAAACGAGCCGTCGTTTTGGTTCACTTCTGGCATACTCATCTACTTTTTACTAACATTTCCTGTATTTTTTATAATAAAAAATATCCGTGTCGAACATAGAATTCAGATAATGAATACTATCAATGCCTACGGATATATTATAATTTTTTCATTCTTAATTAAAGCTTACACATGCAAGACAAAGGCAATGAAATAATTGTATTCATCGTTGTAATTACAATAATTCTATTGTTTCTTTTATCATTTATAGCCGCTGTTCTTTTTTTATATCAGAAGAAGAACATTTTGTACTATAAACAACTTGAAGATGTAAAAAATAATTATGAAAAAAACATTCTGGAAACACAACTGGAAATCCAGGAACAAACTTTTCATGATATCGGCAGGGAAATACATGATAATATTGGATTGTCCCTTACCCTGGCTAAACTTCAATTGAATACGATTCAATACAAGAACCCGGATAAAACATTCGCAGACATCGAGTCGTCCATAGAATTAATCAGTAAGGCAATTAATGATCTGAGTGATATTTCAAAAAGCCTTAATTCGGAAGCCATCAAAACGCAGGGACTCTACAATGCGCTGAAAGTAGAAATTACCAAAATAACGCGGGCCGGCAATCATACCATAGCGTTTGTTGAAGAAGGCAATATTGTTTTTCTGGATCCAAATAAGGAATTGATATTATACCGCATCGCGCAAGAAGTGCTTAACAATATTCTGAAGCACGCCAGTGCGTCAAAAATCTGGATAAACCTTGTGTATGACATTACAACAATAAAGCTTACTATCACAGACAATGGCATTGGTTTTGAACCGTCGGAGACTGAAAAATGCCGTACTGGAAAACTTCATACCGGACTGAACAATATTCGTACCCGAACCGCAACACTAAACGGCGTACATACCATAAAAAGCAGTTCTGGTAATGGAACAATAATCAGCATCACCGCCCCTTATTAATACAATATGAAAGAGCAACCCGCTACGGTAAAAATTGCGTTGGTAGATGACCACGTGCTACTGCGAAATGCGCTGGCAAAATTAATTGGCGGCTTCGATAATTGCAGGGTAATTCTGGAAGTTGCCAACGGAAAAGAACTTATTCATCAGCTCAGGCAAACCGAATTGCCGGATCTGATATTACTTGATTTGAATATGCCGGAAATGGATGGTTTTGAAACCGCTGCATGGTTGTATGAAAAGCACCCTTCAATTTATATCCTCATGCTGACCATGTATGAAAGTGACCAGGTCCTGATCCGCCTGCTACAGTCGGGCGTCAAAGGGTTTTTAAAAAAAGACATTCATCCCTCAGAGTTAAGCTTTGCCATCCGCGCTGTAATGCAATCAGGGTTTTACTATTCCCAGCAGGTTTCGGGTAAAATGGCTAATCTTTTCAGGAATAGAATTGGAAACGTAATGGCGTTGGAAGCAGCTATGCTATCTGTGCAGGAAATTACGTTTCTTAAATTAGCTGCTACCGATATGACTTATAAAGAAATTGCTATGCAAATGAAACTAAATCCCAGGGCGGTAGATAGCCTGCGCGATATTCTTTTTGATAAACTGGATGTAAAAAGCCGGGTAGGCCTGGCCATGTATGCCATACGCCAGGGCATTGTTGCGCTATAATTCAATTGCTACTGCTATAACAGGTTAATCGATGAGTTTGTTACGCATGCCGTACATAATAAGGCCCGCAATCGTTTTGGCACCTACTTTTGTTTTCATGTTCTGACGGATAGTTTCAACAGTTCTGGGACTGAGAAAAACCTCTTTGGAAATTTCTTCGGTTGTTTTGTCTTCAGCAAGCAACTTTAAAATACGCACTTCCTTTTCTGAAAATTTTACAGGGTTTGGGTAAAACTGCCTTACCTGCCGCTTGGTTTGCAATTTGGAAAGCACTGCTTTGTTAACCAGTTCGTTGAAATAAAAATCATCATTCATACAGGCAAGAATCGCCTGGTAAATTTCTTCCGGGTCTGTTGTCTTTGTGAGATAGGCATTAGCTCCCATTTCCATCATTTTGCTAATCATCTCCTGGTCGTCATACATTGTCAGCACAATAATCTTTACATCCTCGTATTCCTTGCGTAAAAGCGGTATTGCATTAATGCCATCGATTTCCGGCATCCTTATATCCATCAGCAGCACGTCCGGCTTCTTTATTTGCATTTTGTGCATCAGGTCTTTACCGTCCTCGGCTTCCCATAAAATTTTGAGGTAATCCTTATTTTTCAGGGCCATCCGGATGCCATCCCTGAAAATTTTATGATCGTCGGCAATGGCTACTTTAATTTGTAGATCTGTGGTCATGCGGGCATTGGTTTTGTAAAGGGTTTTGGCTGCCCCGCCACTTTACTTATGTAATTTGACAGGCGCTGTCTGCTAATCAGGTATTAAATTATATGTATGCTGTTTTACTTTTGATCCCCCATTTTGACGCGTTTCTACAGATTTTCGGGTATTTGCCGAAGTTTTAAAATCCAGTATTTTCGCGGTTGTTTTTATCCTCGCCGACGGCTATTTTTATTGTAGTTGGGCAAAGACCTGTTTCTTTTGCTGTACTCCTTTGTTCCCGCCCAAGCTGCAAACGGCAAACTCCTGCCTAAATTGCAAATAACCGGCATGATTCCCCAGAAACCGGTAATTATAAATTTTAGCTGTTCCATCCACCTCACTATCCATTTACTGCCGCCCACCCAATGTCAACAATTGTGTATATATACATTGGGAAACATGAAAAAATTGCAAAACTTTTGCGTAAAAATACTATTATCGCATAGTGGAATTTCGTAATTTTACGAAGTTTATTTACTATAATAATCCGCTGAAAACCTTATCCTGCCTTACTTTCAGCAATTTATAACATTTCTGTAAAACTACGTGCGCCTTGTCCATTCTTTTTTTTTTAATGTATTTCGTACTGCATTTATGTCTCCAAACCTCCAAAAAACTGTAATGTATGATGCAAACTGAATTAACTACCAAGACAATCGCCCAGGTTGGCGAAGCAATTTCCCATGATTTAGGTGCCCAGATGATCGGCGACTACCAGGCTGCCAATCCAACTGATACCAAAAACTACCAGATCGGCCGTAACATTCTCGAGCAGATTTTGGCCCAGCCAAGTTGTGCTGGCATTAAATTTTACAATGCCTACAATGAAGCTGGAAGAAAAACATTGGTATATGTTGGAATTGACCACACTGGAAAATCAATAGTAAGTCACACTGTTGTTACCAACGAAGGCGGCCTTTCTATCGAAAAAGCAATTGTTGCCGACAGAACTGTAGATAATGATACTGATTTCAATGCTTGGGAATGGCTTTCAGCATAATTCTTCCAAAACTTAGGATGGTTTCCTATATTTGAAGAAACTTAGCTGTTGAAAGAATTTCTAAATATTTTTAGTACATATTCTTCAATATTACCTATTGCCGCCTGTTTATTTAGCTTGTCTAAAATAAACAGGCGGCTTTATATTATTATTTTATACTGTTTTATCTCCTTCCTTACGGACCTGTCGTTTAAATACATGCACTTAAAGGGCTCACCTCACCTTCAATTTTACATATTAAGCTCATTTACAATAATTGAATACTGCGTCTTCTCATTCTTTATATTTCGAACTTTATTAAACACCTTCCTAAAATACCTAGTTGTATTTATAAGTATATTATATCTTATTTTCTCGATTATTTATTTCGTTCAAAATAGGAGTTATGTGTTTGATTCGTTGCCGGCCTCTATAGAAAGTTTGATTCTTATTGTATTTTGTTTACTTTATTTCTTTGAGCAAATCAGTATACCAACAACATCATTTCTATATTCCAATTCCACTTTTTGGGTAATAATAGGGATTCTGTTTTATCTCTCTGGAACTTTATTCCTCTTTTTATACGCTGCAAGTTTACCAACAAATGAGGCATTTCATCACTGGTACATAAACAATGTATTTAATATCCTGAACAAAATTTTCTTTGCAATAGCATTGATATTAAATAAAATTGAAGTCCCAGATAAAATACCAGTAAATCGGCAAAGCTATATATGAATAACAAACTTTGAACTCAAATAAAACAATCACCCTAACCCTATAGCAAATCATGTTTTTATTACAGGCTAATACCCAAAACGGCATACCGACGGTCATATTTTTTGGTACCATTGGAATGCTGACGCTTGCCGTTGGGCTAATAGTATTCATCATTTTTCACCAACGCAAAGTTATCCGCTACCAGGGTACCTTGCAACGGATGGAACAGGACCAGCAACGCATGTTGCTAAATGCTTCTATACGGTTGCAGGAAGAAGAACGCCAGCGGCTGGCGGCCGATCTGCACGATGATGCCGGTCCGCTGCTTGCCACCGCCCGCCTTTACCTGAATGAGAACCTGGTAAATATGGACAAGGCATCGCAATTGCAAAGTATTTACAACGCCAAACAGATTATCGACGATACCATTCAGCTTATCAGGAATATCTCGCATAGCCTGATGCCGCCCACCCTGAAAAATTTCGGGCTGGAGTCGGCCGTCAACGATTTGTTTCAGAAAATCAGCGGATCCGGTAGCCTCAATGCTAGCTGCAGGTTCCACGACTATAAAGAACGACTTAAAACAGAAGATGAGCTTATCCTGTTCCGCGTCTTGCAGGAACTCGTAAACAATATCCTGAAACACAGCAACGCCAGCTTTATTCACGTAACACAAAATATCAACGGCGACCGGTTTTTCCTCCGCTTACACCATGATGGCCGCGGACTTACCCAGGCGGATTTTGAAAAATTGAACAAAAGTCCCGTAGGACTGGGGCTCAAAAACATCCAAAGCCGGCTGAAATTGTTAAGTGGAAACATATATTTTGAAAAAGACGTTTCGCAAACATATTATAAGGTAACTATAGAATTATCGAAAGAAGAAGTGCTTTGATAAAATGAAAGCAAAAAAAAAGCGTTTACATAATGAAAGTTGTAATTTAGCTTTTTCCAATATCACCTGAACCAATGAGCCTGATTAAAGTAGCCATAGCAGACGATCACAAAATATTCCGCAAGGGAGTTATATTATCCCTTCGTCCCTATGCAAACATCAAATTTGTTATGGAGGCTGAAAATGGACAGGAATTGATTGATAACCTCCCCGGAGAAGAAATGCCAGAAGTGATTCTGATGGACCTGCGGATGCCCCGCAAAGATGGTATCGAAACAACTAAATATGTTGCAAAGCACTTTCCCCAGATACACGTTATTTGCCTCACCATGTTTGAAGATGAACGTTTTGTGAGCCATATGATGGAAGTAGGTGCAAACGGTTACCTCCTGAAAAGCGCAGAACCACAAGAGATAAAAAAAGCCATCATGGAAGTGGTTTCAAAAGGCTATTACCTTAATAATTTCGTAAACCGAATACTCCTAAAGAAGTCACATTCCAAACAGAAAGTAGCCCCTAATCTTAGCCAGGAGATCACCATCAGTGACAGGGAACGCGATGTCATCAAGTATATCTGTATGGAATTCACAGCCCAGGAAATAGCGCAAAAGTTAGAAGTGAGTCCCCGCACCGTGGAAGCCATTAAAGACCGGCTAATGGAAAGGTTCGGTTCAAAAAACACCGCTGGACTGGTATTTTTTGCGGTAAAAAATAACCTGATCGACTAACAATCAGCAATTTTTTAAATTACTGAAATTATATTTTCATCTCCGGCACATTATCCGCTGATATCAATTTACCGGCGGTCTTACGGCGAATTTCGTCCACACTCACGCCCGGCGCCCTTTCCAGCAATAAAAATCCTTCCGGGGTCACATCCAACACTGCCAGTTCAGTAACTATCCGTTTAACGCACCTTACGCCTGTTAATGGCAGGGAGCAGATGCTTAACAATTTAGATTCACCTTTGGGGTTAGTATGCATCATGGCCACTATAATATTCCGGGCACTTGCCACCAGGTCCATGGCTCCGCCCATTCCTTTTACCATCTTCCCGGGAATTTTCCAATTGGCAATATCGCCTGTTTCACTCACCTCCATCGCACCAAGTACCGTTAGATCTACCTTGCCCGCACGTATCATTCCAAAGCTTTCTGCGCTGTCAAAAAAGGACCCCCCGGGCAATAACGTTACGGTTTCTTTTCCGGCATTAATAAGGTCAGCATCCACTGCCTCTTCCACCGGATACGGCCCCATACCCAACATACCATTCTCACTCTGCAACGTAATGGTTAAACCAGGCTGCACATAATTGGCCACCAATGTAGGAATTCCGATGCCAAGATTAACATACATGCCGTCTTTTAACTCCTGTGCAATGCGCCTGGCAATACCGTACTTATCTAATGCCATGGGTCAAAATTTTAATGTTGATTAATACCTGCCGTTGCAATAACCGTTAATGTGGATTAGCAATTGTTTTACGTTCAATTCGTTTTTCATAGCCGGAACCCTGGAAAATCCTGTGTACGTAAATGCCCGGCACATGTACCTGGTCTGGGTCTAACTCACCCGGCTTTACCAATTCTTCTACTTCCGCAATGGTAATATCACCCGCCTTTGCCATGGAAGTTGAAAAATTTCGGGTGGTTTTACGAAACACCAGGTTCCCCATGCTGTCTCCCTTCCAGGCCTTCACCATTGCAAATGAAGCATGCAGCGCATGTTCCATCAGGTATTGCTTACCATCAAACTCCCGGATTTCTTTGCCAATGGCGATTTCTGTACCATAGCCCGCCGGTGTAAAGAATGCGGGTATACCCATGCCGGCCATCTGGATTCGCGTTGCCAATGTACCCTGCGGAATAAGATCTACTTCCAATTCGCCATTCAGCAATTGCCTTTCAAACTCAGCATTTTCGCCTACGTAAGAACTCATCATTTTTTTTATCTGCCTCGTTTTTAACAGCCGCCCCAGGCCAAAATCATCAACCCCGGCATTGTTTGAAATACAAGTAAGGTTGGATACCCGCAGTTCAATTAACCCGGCAATACAGTTTTCGGGAATACCACACAGACCAAAGCCCCCCAGCATAATCGTGGCACCGTCCTGTATTCCAACCAGTGCGTCCAGCGCATTTGTAAAAACCTTGTTCATATTAAATTTTTTATCCGGCAGGGTAGATTAGTGTTTTCTTATCCGTTTTCCGGGCCGATGGCCCATCGTGTCCGTTAGCAATGGCTGCTTATTGGGTTTTCCTTTTATTGCCCCTGGCTTTATCAGCAGGCTATCATTTTTATGCTGTAAAAGCGTATCTGGCCGCAAATGCTTTAGGGAATCTGCTTTGGATGTTGCCGTGTCTGGTTTGGGCTTGTATAAATCTGTACGTTGCCTTGCAGCTTTCACCGTAATCGAATCAAACATTGTTTTAGCAATATCCGGATGCGCTACATAAAACTGGTAACTCTTTTTGAATTCACTCATAGAGGTTTTATTCAAATCAAATACCTGCTGGTAGATTTTCATGCGCTCCGTACTGCTTTTTTTGGTTGAATCTTTTGCCACGACCTTATTCACATATTCGTCGGACTGCATCAACTGCCACATAATGACTTCCATCCGGTTGGTACCAATAATATCAGAAGGAATTTTATTGCTGCCGCAGGATAACAGTACCGCGGAAAACAGTAACAAAAAAATCAATCGCCTCATCGCAGTTCCTGTTTGTAATTGTTGGCATTGGAAATATCCATTTTGGAAAGCAGATCCGCGGCGCGACTTTTTTCATCGGGCGCTGTTTTTTTAAATACACCAATCAATTCCCTGGCCTTTCCCTGGAAAAAAAATTGTACACCCATGGTATTGGGGTTGTCTGTATTAATGTTATTCAGAAAATTCAACGTATTCATGATGGCCGTACGTGCTTCGGTTTCGTTGTCGTACATATTGTCTAACCCTAGCCTGTAATAGCTGTAAATAGCATCGTGCAGAATGGCATATTTGCTGTTGGTTAGGTTGTCTGCCAGCCAATAGCGATTTCTTTGTCCGTCGAAATTCCTCCAGCCTGTAATGTCCCTGCTGTCTGGTGCGTTGCTTACAATATTCTGCGCTTTCTGAAAATAGGTTTCTCCTCCCTTCAACGCAAAGGAATCAAAATTCATTCCCAGGATAATATTTACGTAATAAGCCAGCAACGCGGTAAGGTTAGATACCAGCGGATCTGATCCTGAAACACGGTTTTCATTAAATTCAACCGGCTGAAATTCTACATACCGGAAAACAACCGCATCATCAATAAAATTTACCAGCGGACTGTCATAAGATGAATTATATACTGGCCTGGCGGCCTGTATGGTGAGCGACGCTTTGTAAACATTATCGGTGGAACCTTCTGCGATATTGAGTAAGAAATTGCAGATTACTTTTTCATTTGACTGGAATGTTTCGCCCGTCCATTTCCGGTTGTTTAAAAAGGTGTTCAATGCATTCTGCAGGGTTTGAAAAACTTTTTTGTCTACCTGCGAACCTACCCTACTGGCATTGACATTGATTTTTGCCTGGAGTTCCTGTGCCCGGACCACCGCCGCAAGGGAAAGCAACAGCAACGGTAAAATGATGATAACCCTTTTAATCATATAGCATTTTTACTACTCTATCAACGATATCTTTAGCCACTTGTTGTTTGCTTTTCCGACCATACACCAGCTCATTGCCGCCTTTCTCAAAGATAGTCACCTTATTGGTATCGTGGCCGAAACCGGCGCCGCTGTCATTCAAGGAGTTCAGCACGATTATGTCCGCATTTTTCTTTCGCAGTTTATCCTGTGCATTTGCCCGTTCATCGGCTGTCTCCAGTGCAAAGCCAACCAACACCTGGCCTGGCTTTTTTCGCTCGCCCATCGACTGTAAAATATCGATTGTCTTAACCAATTCTACCACCATATTGTCACCGGCTTTTTTTATTTTGTCTTTGGCAATGGTGGCGGGCCTGTAGTCTGCAACCGCTGCGCTCATGATTGCCAGGTCGCTTGTATCAAAAAGTCTTGTGCATTCCCGGTACATGTCAGCCGCGGTCTCTACGGCAGCAACGGTTATATTTTTGTGTTGCGGCGTTAATTGGGAAGGGCCCAGCACCAGGTTCACCATTGCTCCCCGCGAAGCCAGTTCTTCGGCTATCGCAATGCCCATTTTGCCGGATGAATGGTTGCCAATAAACCGAACAGGGTCAAGCGGCTCATACGTTGGACCCGCAGACACCAACGCTTTTTTACCACTGAGATCAGCCGGCAAAAAAAAACGCTGTGCTATGAAAGCAAGAATAACGGCAGGTTCTGCCATTCGCCCGTCCCCATACAGACCACTTGCCAGCTCACCTTTGTCTACGGGTATTACGGTAACCCCATGTGCCGCAAGGGTGGCCATATTGGCTTTAGTAGCGGCATGGTGCCACATATCTTCATCCATTGCCGGCGCCACTACTACCGGGCAAGTAGCAGAAAGATAGGTAGCCAGCAGGAGATTATCGCAAAGACCATGGGCCATTTTTGCGATGGAATTACAGGTAAGTGGCGCTATCAGCAACAGGTCCGCCCAGCGCCCCAGCATAACATGATTGGACCACGAATCTGCTTCAAATAACCCGGTGACTACAGCATTTTTTGACAAAGTTGAAAGTGTAAGGGGGGATACAAAATCCCGGGCAGCCGGTGTCATCACTACTTTTACTTCCGCACCAGCCTTTACCAGCTCCCTCACCAGCAAAATAGTCTTATAGGCCGCAATACTACCGGTAATGCCAACCAATATTTTTTTGTCCTGGAACATATTTAAAATTATGCCTTTTTTAAGTGGAGCCGAATTGCAAAAGCCGTCAAAAAATAAAAAAAGCGACATAGCAAAATTGCTGTCGCTTTAATATTGTGAACTCTAAAGACTAGCTAAAAAGGTTGTCTTCGTTTCTTCTGTGGTATATTTTATCTTCCATGAATTCCTGTGTAGCCAGCAAAGCGGGATTGGGCATCCGCTCATACGCCTTGGATATTTCAATCTGCTCTTTGTTTTCATGGATTTCTTCCAGGCTATCTGTATGGCTTGCAAACTCTTCCAGCTTATTGTGCAATTCTTCTTTCAAAGTAATATTTATCTGGTTGGCTCTTTTGGCAACAATTGCAATTGACTCATACAGGTTGCCTGTTTTAGCTTTAATATCGGTAAGATTTTTAGTTTCCACCACGTTGCTGGTGCTTGAACTAAGCTGCCTTCTTAATCTGCTCATTTTTCAGGTTTTTAATATTAGTTTGTGA
>JBDSLD010000322.1:0-14906 GCA_039916545.1 Ferruginibacter sp. | reverse complement strand
TTCCTCCTTCGTGACGCCGACTGTTAATAAAAATGTTGCCGGAAGCTTTTTGATTGATGAAACCTGGAAAGACAGGTTGTATCGTTATGGAATCGATAGCATCACTAACAGCAGCTCCTTACTCAGCTCGCTGTTGTTGCGTCTCCTGACCAACAACCGAAGTACAGCTTTATAAAAGCTGGTTAGTTTAAAGCTTGAAACTTTCTTGCAGCAGGGTTTTACGGTTGTAGGTGTTGAGTTCAACGGTTAACCTGTGAAAACCTCGCTGGGGCGTAAGTTTGATTGCTCCGCCGTAGTGCCAACTGTCTGTAACCTGGAAGGATGTCCTTATTGAATCAAACAAAGCTCGTTAAGTTTCACCCCGCGATCATTTTCAAAAACTCGTCCTTTTTTCTTCTTGCTACGTCAATGATAGTGCCGTCCTGCATGATCACCTGGCCGCCCTGGGCCTTAACGTATTTCTGTATATAATTTAAGTTGATCAGGTGCGAATTGTGGATGCGGTAAAAACGATAGGGGACCAGCATATCTTCAAAATCCTTTAGCAATTTAGTTACAATAATGGGCTTACTTTCCTTAAAATATATTTTACTGTAATTAGAGCTTGATTCTACATGCAGGATATTTTTGATTGGTATAAATTCAAGTCCCTCCGATGTGGGGATCGCTATTTTATCATCCTGTGATTTTTTATCGTTCATGGATGTTTTCAGGATATCGATCTTTTCTTTTGTTTGTGAAAAACGCATCTTACCCAGCCGGTCCACCGCTACTTGTAAATCCTTGATAGCAATGGGTTTCATCAGGTAATCAAAGGCGCTGATACGAATGGCGTCGATTGCGTAATGGTTATAAGCAGTGGTAAAAATGATCTCGAAATCACAGTCTCCCAATTCATCCAGCATGCGGAAACCGCTCATCTTCGGCATTTCAATATCCAAAAAAATAACATCGGGTTTGTGGTGTTTTATCAGCAACATGGCTTCTTCCGGTTTTTGCGCCATTGCAATAACCTGTATATCCGGACAAAATTCATCCAGTTTCTGACGCAGGTTTTGCAGGCTGCTCAGTTCATCATCTACCAGGATCGCTTTTATCTTTTCCATATTAAATTACTTTAATTTTTACAGATACCCTTGTCCCAATGGCCTGGCCGGATGCATCATACAGGTCCTTTATTACAATATTATCCTGGCCGCTGTACGAGCCATTAAAAATATGAACCCTGTTTTCCGTAATCTTCAAGCCAACACTCTTGTGATAGGGTTTATTTTGACTATTGTATTCGGCGGATTGTACCCTTCCGATACCATTGTCCTCAATAATATATAATATAAAGTCTTTGACCAGGTTAACTTTCACGGTTAGTTTCAGGTCTTCCCGCTCGCTGTGTGCCAGGCCATGCTCTATGGCGTTTTCTACGTAAGGCTGTATTATCAGCGATGGCACTTTGTAATCGCCGTTTTGCAGGTTGGGATCAATGACCGTTTCATAACAAAACTTCTTATTAAAGCGCAGTTGTTGAAGATCGATGTATAACTGCAAAGCTTCCAGGTCTTTTGAAAGTGGCAGAACTTCATTGCGGCTGCTATCCAGTATCGTCCGGATCAACCTTGCAAATTTATTCAAATAGTCACTGGCCAACCTTTTTTCATTCTGCATCATAAAATTTTCAATGCTATTCAGGCTGTTGAAAATAAAATGAGGATTCATCTGCGACTGTAATGCCTGCATTTGCATCTCTGCTATTTGCTGTTTAAATGAAGATTCCGTACGTTTCTTTTTTGCCTGGATGGATTTATTGATAAAAAAAGCAATGCCGATGATGAGTCCGAAACAAATAGCCAGGGCGAGCAATAACGCGTTTTTTATATCCAGTTCTTTTTCCTGGATCGTGGCCAGTTCCTTTAAATGCCCGTTTTCTATTTCCTTGCTTTTTAAGATCCATTCCGATTCGTGAATAATAGTATTTCTTTTATTGTGCTCGGAAAATAACGTGTCAAAGGACGCCCGGTGAAGCCTGTAATAAAACAAAGACGAATCTTTATTTTTTAACTGATCATATACATTGGATAGTTCAAGCGCCGCATTGGCCTGGCCCTCCAGGTAGTTTGTTTTTCTTGCAATGTCCAAGGCTGTATCGAGGATCAGTATTTTTTTTGCCGGGTTCATACCCGTTAAATATTTTGCCTGGGCTAAATAGACCTGGTAAACATTTCGCAAATCATTTTGCGCTTTTGCCTGTTGCAGCGCTATCGAAAAATAATATTCCGCCGAATCAACATGTTGCGCGATGGCTTGTAACTTTCCAAAGCCCGTATTAAACTGCGAAAGAATATAGCTTTCATTGGCCTTGAGCGCGAACGGCATACCCGCTACCAGTATATCTTTCGCGTTCTTGTACATTTTTTCTTCGAGGTCGCATTCATGCAGCAACTCGTAATTAATGGCTACTCCCCGCCAGGCGGTCAATTTTGTATTGATCCCTATTGCTTCCTTAGTGTATTTCCTGCTTTTGTCAAAGTCCTTCAAAACTTTAAAATTATCACCGATATTATTGAGGCAAACCGCTTTCAGCCTTAATGCACTGCACAGGTCCGCATAATCGATCGCTTTAAAATAAGCCGTGTTGCTTGCTTCGTAGTTGGCGGAGTTAGAAAGCAGTATACCCAGGTTAATCTGGCCCAACGACTTACCGTAATTAAAATGAAGGCTATCGCTCAAAGCGGCAACCTTTTCGTAATAATTGTATGATTTTTTTACATCGTTCTCACTACTGCGGTAACTGATGCGATGAAGGGTGATAATATATTGTGAGTCAATTTTGGGGTGCTGATCGACCCATTCAACCAGGCTGTCAATAAATCTATTCTGGGCAAAAATATTCAGGCTGCAACAAATTATTATGGTAAGAAAAACAATTTTTTTTATCATGCGACGAGAAAAATAATTAACTGATCGTTATATTTCCATATCAACAACAGCGCACGCCCTGGCCCCTGGCAGGAGTTAATGACAATGGTAGTTAATTGCTGATTGAAGAGTAATGTATATAAAATTAATTAATGAACGGCATGGAAGGATATAATCTTAATAAATGGCAATAGCCAATGTGTAAGCGGAGCAAATAAAAAGATAGATGGTTAATGTTTTTTACATTATAGGTCGGCGAAAAAGAGCTCGGAAAAGCAAAATCCAGCCGGATTAGCACGGGTTAACAGGCAGCTTCATAATATAATCGTTCATAAAATATCCATTTCCAATAGGGATATCGACTTCCTCCATTATTTTAAAACCATATTTCTGATAAAACCCCAATGCTTTGTTTTGACGGTTTACATTCAGTTCCAGGCTGCCGGCGCCTTTTGCTTTAACATCTTCCAGGATATGATCCAGTAAGATTTTGCCGACGCCTTTGCCTTGGTGATTGGGATCGATGTAAATTTTATGAAGTTTGTAAGTTGCCGGCTCTTTGTCACTCTTGACTGACCAGGAAGCGAAGCCCGCCGCGCCCATATGATCCATCGCAAGTATAAATTGGTGTCCTTGTTCTGCTATTTGTTTTTGCAGGGCCCCCATACTGTAAATCAGCTCCAGCATATAATTCATCTGAGCTGCTGACAAGATTTCTTTGTAAGCAACGGCCCAGGTGTCATGTGCCAGTTCTTGGATAACAGGAATTGAATCAATGCCAACGTTTTTTATTTCCATCAATTATTGAATGGTAATTTTTAGTTCGGGAGCGAAGAAACGGTGCCCCTGTTTATCGAATACGATGATATCGAAGAAATACAGTTCCTCACCCTGGTGTAATCCTTCAACTATATTTTTTTGCCATACCGCAGGAAGCGGGGTTGTGGTAAAATTGTTGGCAGTAATATCGCTCTGTGGTGAAGTTTTACCGGTTACTTCATCTTCCGTTACACCAATGCGTTTGTATAAAAATTGATAGGAAGAAATAACGTATTCGATATTTTTGTCATCCGTTATTTTTAGCGGAAGACCTACCAGTGTTATAGCTTCTGTCGCATTCAACGTTGCGTTACCGTTTATTTTCCCCAACCACGATTTTACCAGCGGTTTCTTATAACTGGCAGCGGCCGGCGGCTGAGTTTTAGCAGGTTTTTGAGCAAATAAATCATTACAAGCTAAAGCTACCAGGGAAAGAACCGGAAAAAACAGGTAAAATTTATTTTTCATCCTTGTTATTTAAAGACAAAACGAAATTACAGTCAAAATAGTATCAAAAAATGTTAATTCAGGCCCGCCAGGCTTTCCTCGATTGTCCTGATCCTGTCTTCCGTATCGGCTTGTTTTTTTCTTTCCAATTCAATGACTTCGGGCCTTGCATTTTGTACAAAACGATCATTGCCTAACTTTTTTTGAACGCTCAGCAAAAAATTTTGCTGGTGCTCAAGGTCTTTCAACAGGTCACTTTTTAACGTCGTGCTGTCCAGTTTTTTTTCTGACGCGATATAAAACTTATCTTTTTCAACCGCTACAACGATCGTATTGGCAACCGCTTCATTTACAAAACTGGTATCTGCCGCATTCACCTGTTTGCTTAAAATATTTTCAATTCCCTTGTAAGTCGTTTCAGCCGTGGTTTGTATATAAAGTTGAATTGCTTCTTTTGGTTTTACCTGGTTCTTATTCCGGGCATCCCGCAAAGCGGAAATCACTTTCTTTAATAATTCGCCCTGTTCTAATATTTCCGGTACAGGCTGTTGCCAGGAGGCGGTCTGTGTTATACAGAGGTCGATCGGCTGTTCTTTTAACAAATGGTGGATTTCTTCCGTGATAAACGGCATAAACGGGTGCAGCAACTGCATTAGTCGCCCAAAGAATTCTACTGTCTTGTCGTACACAGTTATTTCAACAGGCTGTTCAAACCCCGGTTTCACCCATTCCAGGTACCAACTGCAGAAATCATCCCATACCAGGGAATAGATGGTTTTTAATGCTTCGCTCAGGCGAAATTGTTTCATTAATTCATCTACTGCTGCGCGTGATTGGCTCATGCGGTTTTCAAACCACTCAATGGCAAACTGATGGGGGATTGATGATAAGTCAGAAGTGATGAGTGATGAGTTGGTCGTGTCATTAACCTGGTCTGAATTTTCGAGACGTGATTGCCAGCTGCGAACCAGTTTTAAGGCGTTCCATAATTTATTATTAAAATTCCTTCCTTGTTCCAGCGCGCCTTCATCAAACATCAGGTCGTTGCCGGCAGGGGAGGACACCATGATCCCAAACCTTACGGCGTCAGCGCCGTATTGATCGATCAGGTTGATCAGGTCAGGCGAATTGCCAAGGCTCTTGCTCATTTTCCTACCCAGCTTATCCCTTACGATACCGGTAAAATAAACTTCACTAAACGGTTTTTCACCCATGTATTCGAAGCCGGCCATGATCATCCTGGCTACCCAAAAAAAAATGATTTCCGGTGCAGTTACCAGCGTATTGGTAGGATAATAATATTTCACATCAGCATTTCCCGGGTTGCTGTAACCCTTAAATACTTCAAAGGGCCAGAGCCATGATGAGAACCAGGTATCGAGGCAATCCTCATCCTGCCTTAACGGGAGCTTGATCGTTTCAGGGTGGTCACGGTGCAATGCTTCCAGGCTTTCCGCCACATATACGGTGCCGTCTTCATCGTACCAGGCCGGGATGCGGTGGCCCCACCAAAGCTGGCGGCTGATGCACCAGTCCCTGATATTTTCCATCCAGTACCGATACGTATTTTTGAATTTTGGCGGGTAAAATTTGATTTCGTCCTCCACAACAGCCTGCAATGCAGGATTGCTGATATCACGCATTTTTATCCACCATTGCATACTCAAACGGGGCTCAACCACAGTATCTGTTCTTTCACTGTAACCTACTTCGCTGGTATAATCTTCTACTTTTACCAGAAAATTTTCCGCCTCCAGCTGTTGCACTATTTTTTTCCTGGCTTCAAACCTGTCTTCGCCGATAAAGATCTGCGCGGCTTCGCTCAAAGTACCATCATCATTTAATATATCTATCACTTCCAACTGGTGCTTTTGCCCAAGCTGGTTATCATTCATATCGTGTGCCGGCGTTATTTTTAACGCGCCGGTACCAAAATCCATGGTTACATACTCATCCGGTATAATTGGAATGCGCCGGCCGATCAGGGGAACCAGGGCAAACCTCCCATGCAAATGTTTATATCGCTCATCGTCCGGGTGTACGCAGATAGCCGTGTCGCCCATGATTGTTTCGGGGCGCACGGTTGCGATAATGATACCCGCTTTGTCGTTATCACTGGCTGTTAGATGCTGCTCAGCGTCGATCGGTGCAAGCTGGTACCTGAGGTAATACAGTTTTTGTTTTGTTTCTTTCCGGATTACTTCTTCATCACTCAGGGCGGTCTTGGCCTTCACATCCCAATTAATCATTCTTTTACCCCGGTAGATGCTTCCTTTACTATGCAGTTGCACAAATATTTTAATGACCGACTTGTAGTAATCTTCATCCATGGTGAAGGTGGTTCTGTTCCAGTCGGGACTACAGCCTAATTTTTTTAATTGCTGCAGGATGATGCCACCGTACTTTTCCTTCCATTCCCAGGCATAACCCAAAAAATCCTCCCTGCTTAAAGAAGATTTCGCGATCCCTCTTTCCCGGAGCATGGCCACTACTTTTGCCTCAGTGGCAATTGAAGCATGATCAGTACCAGGTACCCAACAGGCATTTTTTCCGTGCATGCGCGCCCTTCGTATTAAAATATCCTGTATGGTATTATTTAAAGCATGACCCATGTGCAATACACCGGTAACATTTGGCGGTGGTATCACAATAGTGTATGGTTCCCTTTCATCCGGCACACTGTTAAAATATCCTCTGCTGATCCAATGCTGGTACCAGTTGGCTTCTACTTCGTTGGGTATATAATTTTTTGACAATTCCATCTTGGGTAATTAATTATTCTGAAAACGGCCGCGATCCGTTCCTATCTTTATAAATTAATTGCAAATGTACGAATTGACCCCTCATTTTAGTCAGAACCTGCATACCGTGCATACAAGCGGCTATCCTGCCGATAAACAGGAATAGAAGAAAGGTTTACTGGCAGCATTGAAACTGCAGTGAGCTAATCCGTTTTCTTTATATTTGCAGGCTTAAATCAAAATTCTGCAAACAGTCTATCAAAATCTCCGCCTCCAGAAAATAATTACCGGTATTGGTATTTTGCTTTTTGTAATGAAGGTGATAGCCTGGTACCTGACGGGTTCGGTTGCTATTTTAACCGACGCATTGGAAAGCACGGTCAATGTGATTGCGGGGTTGATAGGCGTGTACAGTTTATACGTTAGCGCTAAACCAAAAGACTGGGACCACCCTTACGGGCATGGGAAAGCGGAATTTTTATCAGCCGCCGTAGAAGGCACTTTGATCACGATCGCGGCCCTGATCATTATTTACGAAGCGATCAATAGTTTTCTCCATCCTCATGTCATACAAAAACTGGACTATGGCATTTTGCTGGTAGCCATAACCGGTATCATCAATTACATAGCTGGTTTTGTCTGTATCAACACTGGTAAAAAGAATAATTCACTCGCGCTGGTGGCCAGTGGCAGGCATTTGCAAACAGACACTTACTCAACGATCGGTATCATCATCGGACTGGTATTATTGTATTTTTTAAAATTGTGGTGGATAGATAGTGTGGTAGCCATTTTATTTGCTTTCATCATTATGTTTACCGGTTACAAGATCATCCGCAGTTCGGTATCCGGCATTATGGATGAAGCGGATACGACGCTCATGAATAAGATGGTGGTGATACTAAACGACAACCGGCGGGAGAATTGGATAGACCTGCATAACCTTCGTATCATAAAATATGGTGGCACGCTTCATATAGATTGTCACCTCACCGTGCCCTGGTACCTCAATGTAATAGAGGCCCACGCTGAGATCGATGCCTTGTCAATGTTGGTAAGACAGGAATTAGGCGAGTCGATTGAGTTGTTTGTTCACAGCGATGCATGCATGGATTTTAGTTGTCATATCTGCAGCAAACACGATTGTAATGTGCGCCAGCACCCGTTCCGGAAAAGGATCGAATGGAACATGGAAAATATTACCAGGGATAATAAACACCATATTTGATGGAATTGGTTGGCTGGAGTTGATCAGCAAATATTTTTTTACCGCGGCTAACAGCCAGGTAAATTAGTGGAAGTAAGAATAAGGCTTCTGAGGAGCATCTTATCAAACAAGACTTTGGTTGTTGGTCGGGAGACGCAACAGCGGGGATTGAGTAGATAGTGTCTGCAAGAAAACGCTGTTATTAATAACTGGTAAGGGTTTTAGAATATTTTCCAATCCGAATCTTCACTTCACCAACTACCAGTCAACTCTCTACTTTTGCCTCCACAGCCGGTCCGCCAGCTAGCGGATAACCGGAACGCTGCTGTTTTTGCTTCTTTGAAAAAACAGGCTGCGCATTTTTTCAATTCCGATTTCATCGGAACCGAACCAAACAAGGCAGCTAACCCGGTTACTGATGTAGCAAATCAAATAGTGGCCACACTTAAATGCCTTTTAATAAACAGATCAGCAATATTCTATTTCAGGCCATTTCTTTAGTTTCAGATTAATAATATTCAACAGGAAAAATCTCCACAATCCATTGTCTGTAAAGGTTTTCAGCGTTTTCTTGCAAACACTGGATAAGAGTTTTTAAACCCCTACCTGTCGCAGAAAAAACAAGGTAATTATACGATCATTATTGTCGCCCTTACTCTCTTTCAAACAGATAATAGCTACTTTTAAAAACCGCTATCCCCGTTATCAATATTGCCAGCATCGTCAAAAAATGCCATCCTGTTTTTTGTAAGAAGAAGTCCATTATAAAAATTACAAACACGAATAACATGTAATTTTCCATGTCGAGTTTACAGGCATATAGCAATGCTGTGTATAAGAACAGTATTGAAACAGCCGTGCCATACAATACAGGAATGTCCAGTACCGGTAGGTTTCCATGGTTATTGATCAGGATGAATGCTGTTTCCGGAAGTAATAATATGCCATAGGTGAACAGGTACATACGAATGATCTTGTATTGGTCAAGTGGCAGGTTTCGGCTAAACTGCATTTTTGCTTCGGCAAAATCGACACTGTAAAAAACCAACATAGCGTGTGACACAAAGATCAGCTGGAAAAAAATACTGAACAGGTCCTCATCAAATTTATCCCCGTTTCTTACAAAGGAAACAGACAGGAGAAGTATGGAAAATATTTTAACCAACACCAACGGCATTTTCCTGTTATGTAAAATATTTGCCCATAAAAAACTGAAGTAGCGATGTTTTAATTTAGCCAGTACATTTAATTTTGATGCTATTTTTTCAACAAGTGGCGTGAAGGACCCTTTATTGATAGAAATAAATATAGCAGCAGCCGCTAATGCGATCAATAATAATTGATATGCTGTTACGAGAATAGCTGTAAAGAACATTGACCTGTTAATCGCCATGTAAATGATAAAACAGGAATAAATAAGTACCGGTAAATATTGAAGTGTGCATACCAAAAAATACAGGCGGCGTTGTTTTAAGGGAGACAAGGCTCTTAAGGTAAAGAGATACCCGCTATCGGCGGCTTTAATGGTGGCTGCGCAAAACAGCATACACTTGATATTGTAAAATAACCAGGCCACCCATACCACGGCCATAAAGATGGGAGACACCAGCATGCCCGATATCAGCGACCGGTGATACGGGATCAGTAGACCGCCATGAACCATCCCGAAAAAGACAAAAAACAGGAACAATAAAAAACCTGCATTAATGATATAAAACTGCTTTACAAACACCTTCAGCAATACACTACTAATTGTTTTCATGCTATTTCTATTTGCATCACGTTGTCTTTTATCAATAGGTTCAGGACCCTTCCGATTAGCTCGTCGTTCAATGGTTGATGAGAAGTGATTAAAAATGAAACGCCTGCTTTGCGATATTGGTTGATGGCATTTTGTAGTACATCCACTGCCGCCACGTCAAGCGCCACCAACGGCTCGTCGAGTAATACCAAAGAAGGGTCGCCCATAAAGCCGAGGACAATGGATAATTTTTTTAACATCCCGCTTGAATAGGTGGCGATCTTATGGTGCATGAATTTTTCAACGCCCATGCCGGCAGATAATAAATCAGGGAAGTAGCCTTCTTTGGTTGATTGGTAAAAATCGATCAATTCTTTGCCTGTTAAAAATGGCGGGTATTTTGGTTCGGCTTCTGCATAATTTACTTTTTTGGTAAACCCGATCCTGTTGCTATTGATATCGAGGTCATCTATTTTGATCTTACCTTCAAAAGGAATAAGCCCCGCAATGGATTTCAGAAGGGACGTTTTGCCAGAACCATTTTCTCCTTTGATCCAGTAAATACCTCTATCCAGTTCGCATCTTTGTATTTCCAATACCGGGGTATTGTTTCCGGGGTAAAGTTTTTTGAAATCCGTAATTTTAAGCATGTTTTATAGAATACAAGATTTTATATATCAAATAACCTGGCTACCCCAAATGCAGCAGCAGCAGCCATTGCACCAATCAACGTTACCCTTAAAGCGCCCAACCAGGCATTGACTCCGGTAACCCTGCTTTTGAAATACCCAAATACAAAAAGACAAATAATAGTGGCTACAACAGATATTTCCAGCGCCTTTAAAGAAGAGGGAATAAAAAAATACGGGCTCAGTGGGATAATGCCACCTGCAATATAAGACAGGCCGATATTCAGGGCGCTTTTAGTCGCTCTTTTAGGATCGGGCTTATCCAGGCCGAGTTCATATTTCATCATAAAATCTACCCACCTGTCTTTGTCCATTGCGATCTCTTCCGTTGCCTGTTGCTGTAAAGCCGGGCTCAGCCCAATGTTAGCAAAAAACTCTTTTGTTTCAGATAACTCGATCTCCCGCAAATTTTCAACCTCATCATACTCTCTTTTGCTTTCACTTGTATAATGGTCCTGCTCAGTTTTGCCGGATAAATAACCGCCCAATCCCATGGCGATACTACCGGCGCAAATTTCCGCGATGCCTGCGATCACTATAATACTACTGTTGGCGACCGCTCCACTCAAACCGGCAGCCAGGGCAAATGGCACAGTCAATCCATCACTCATGCCAATTACAATATCTCTTAAAAAATCAGTGCTTTTTAAATGTTTTTCTACATGGTGGCGATGAAGGTGGGTATCCATAATAAAGGATGATGGTAGTTGCAGGTAAAGATATAAAAGTAAAATTTTGTACCTGCAACAAAAATATCCGGATAACTATTGTCAGTCGGTAAATGTACATAACTATAGACTGGTTCCGCCTCTGTAAAGTAGGTTGCCACTGAAATACGGGTTGCGTCTGTTATAAAAGTTTCGACTCATTCGTATTTAAGTGGCAACCAGGGTTTAGGGTTTTTATAAAGCGTTGTATTGTTATTCTTTTATGAACCTCTTTATTTCAGTTTTTGTTTTTGTATTTAACTGTAAAGTATACAATCCTTTTGGCAGGTTGCTGATATAGATAGAGAAATTTGTGTTATCATTTAAAGACAACCTGATTTCTTTTATTTTTCTGCCACCTGCATCAATAATTTGAAAAGTAGCCTGTTCATTTTTTCCGTGTGCATTTACAAACAACACATCTTGAGCAGGGTTCGGGAACACCCTCAAAGAAAATACTTCCCCATTTACATTTACAGTGACAATGTTGCTAAAAGTAATGGTGCCATCTTTATCTACCATACGCAGCCTGTAAAAATTAATACCGTGCAAAGGCTGGCCGTCTATGGTAGAATAATCAACTTTTACATTGCTGTTGCCCTTTGCATTTACATAACCGATTGGTAGAAAATTACTTCCGTTGGCACTACGTAATATAGTGAAACCAGCAAGGTCCTGCTCACTAACAGTTTGCCAGTTCAGCAACACGGTTTTGTCTTGCAGTGTGGCTTTAAAATTGAGCAGGCTTACAGGAAGCGGGCCCCCTTCGGTAAGTAAATATCTTGCCACAACCCCAAGTGTACCCGGGAATTGGCCACTACCTGCCGCGTACAACCGGTTGTTGGAAAATTCAATGCTTTGTATGGCACTGCCACTGAGGCCGATATTGGTAGTTTGTACACCATTTAAGCCGAAAGTGCTATCCCTTGTGCCATCGCTTTTATACATCACAATTGCATAATTATCGTTGGTACCGGCAACGGCTATGCGCCCGTCAATATTAATTGCAACTGATGTTGCAAAATTAAAATGATCACCTAATGATATGGAATGATATCCCTGGCCGTTGAACGTTTCATCGAGGTCGCCATTGGCTTTGTACCGGGCCACTAAAAACGAAGAGGTGACACTGAAAAGTTCTTCAGAAAAACCCGCCAGTATAATCTTGCCATCGTTTTGAACAGCTACGGACTGACCAAAATAACCATCACCACCAAACGCGCTGATTTGTTTTCCATCCTGGGAAAAAGTAGGATCAAGATTTCCATCGGATGTATATCTTGCCAATGTGAAATTATTTTGACCATTGATATTGGAACGTCCGGCAGCTACGATCTTTCCATCATTTTGGATCACCATAGATGAAACAAAACTCGGAGAAGCTTCGAAATCAGTCAGCTGTTTACCGTCTTCACTAAAGGTATTGTCAAAACTGCCGTCCGCATTTAAACGGACAATTGCATAATACACTGAGTCATAGTTAGGATCTGTAAAGCTGTATCCTGCCAATACGATTTTTCCATCGCTTTGCAGCGCCACCGTTTTGCAAACATCCGCAAAGCCGATAGTAATAATTAATTTGCCATCTCCGCTAAATGTAGCATCGGGACTGCCATCTGCATTGTACCGGGCAATGGCAACCTTGCTGTCGTCGGTATTACCTGCAACTATTATTTTGCCATTTGACTGAACAGCAACAGAAACGGCTTCATCGGTTGCTCCAAAATTAGTAGTTACTTTTCCACCAGTGCTAAAGCTGTTATCAGGAGTGCCGTTCAGATTGTACCTTACTATGGCAAAGTCGTAATCTGTACCGTTCCACGTGCGACCCGCTGTTACTATTTTTCCATCAGCCTGTACCGCAGTGGAATTGAATGTTGTGTAACCTTGCTTAGAATCATCCAGTAACTTGCCATCGGTATCAAAAGAATTGTCAAGACTTCCGTTTGTATTGTACCTGGTAACAGTGAACTGCGACTCACTATTTAAAAGCGAAAACCCGGCAACTAAAATTTTACCATCGCTTTGTATATCTACCGAACTGGCAATGTCATCGGTGGAATTAATATCTGTGATTAAAAGGCCATCAGTATCAAAAGTGTTGTCAGGACTGCCATCTGTATTGAATCGGGCAACGGCGAAATCGTTGGAAGCACCATTCAATGTATATCCTGCCACTACAATTTTACCATCATTTTGAAGAGCTACCGAATTACCCTGCTGAAAATCCGAGTTCACAATGGCAGTCTGTATGCCGGTCGAATTAAAAGTATTGTCAGGGTTTCCATTAACATCGTAGCGTACAACAGCAAAATAATTACTGTTACCGCCATCGGATGCGTAACCGGCCAATATGATTTTACCGTCGCCCTGGATAGCCAATGAATTGCCTGTGGCAACGGCTGTCCCGATCTGGGTGGTTTGCATACCATCGCCACTGAATGTATTGTCTGGCGTACCGTCAGTATTGTACCTGGCAATTCCAAAGTCAACCCCATCATTTTTATAAACTACGCCACCGGCGATTATCTTCCCATCCGCCTGTATGGCAACAGCATTTGCGAATTGCAGATCAGTACTAAAATCTGTAACCTTTTGGCCGTTGCCGTTAAAATCATTGTCAGGACTGCCATTCGAGTTATAACGGGCCACCCCAAAATGATCGTTGATAGAACCGGCGACTACAATTTTTCCGTCGCTTTGGATAGCCACGGCTTTTGCAAAGGAGCTGCCGTCAAATTCAGTGGTAACCATTCCGCTTATGCCAAAAGTAGCGTCAGGAACGCCGTTGGTATTTATACGTGCAACAATAAATGCTTTAGATCCATTTACTTTAGAACCCGCAATTACGATTTTCCCATCCGGCTGTAAAGCAGCCGATGCATTGTCGATTGCCACCGACCTGGAGTACCCGGCAAAACCATAACTGGAATCAATTAAACCGTTGGATAATCTTTTCGAAATAAATGTAGCGTCTAAAATTACATAGAAACCTCCTGCAGGGTTTATTAACACCTGTCTTGCAGAACTATTAATTTTGAATGGAGCGCCAAGATCACTTTTAACAACACCACCGGCGCCGAAAGAAGGATCGAGCAAACCTGACTGGGCGTAGGAAAAATGTAAAAAGCAAAGCAGTGCCGAACTAAGTAGAATTTTCTTCATTTTTATGGGGTATTTTAATTAAGCGCGTAAAAGAATGCATATTTTTTATGCATCAACTTATTCAGTTTGATAGGGGATACCGCGATAATTCTTAAGAGGATGGATTGTTATTCGGGGCAAACGTACTTTAAAATTTTATCATAGATAAAAGGATAAAAACAAACGCGATGCCGTGTTAGTCAGGAATTGAGTGATTGCAATACTTTGGGAGAAAAAATAAAGACTTAGGGCGGAAAAACTCGGGTAATTATACACTAATAAATGGTAAAATTACTATTCATCATAGTACATTTACTATCGTATATCCACGATGCTTACCGGATTATCTGGTGTCTTATTCTTTAATGGTCTCTTTTGAAAATTGCGGTGATTATAGAAAATCGGTGATAGTTCAGGAGGTAATTGCAGTGATTTAAGTAGAGGCTTTATCTGAGGATGTATAAATTTCTTGGGTAGAATTGGCACAAAGATAATGCT